>JBDRPV010000043.1:0-6174 GCA_043826745.1 Parcubacteria group bacterium | reverse complement strand
AAATATTTCACCCCTGTTCCCGACATTCCCACGCCGTGTCCGTACATTTCCTCGCCCGCACAACCAGGATCGTCTACGGCTACTAGCCAAGGTTTAACGCTACCCCAGACTTCTTCATTGCTCCGCGTCTTGCCGTCACTCTGGGTAAAATAAGGAGTAGTCACCACTTTACCATTATAGGTAACCATTTCGCCCGCTGTTTCAGTGACAGCTTGAGTTAGATTAGGTGATTGCAGCTCATAATTATAGCCATGATAGACTTGATCGGTTGCCCAGCGGGAAATGTCGAAATGGCCGTTATAGTATTTACCGCCGATATCAATTAAATTTTGGGCAAAAGTTCGTTCCGCCACCACAAAAGCTTTTTGCATTTCTTTCGGATCGTAATCGCTGACCTCGTGCACTCCGCGCAGGTAGGCTTCCATTGGCACTTGGTTGATCACCCAGGTATTGCCAGTCGTTTCGGCGTGACGGACGTATAAGTCACCCAGGAATCTATTATAGTTAAAGGAACTATTCCAGGGTGGGCGCTCTTCCATACTAACCACTTTAAGAATCGCCTGGTCTTTTGGTATAAATCTGACATATGAAGACAACTCGTGTTGCCAACCAGTTAAGCTGTATTTTCCACCAGGAGCCGCTGGACCACGTAGTCGATATTTACCACTTAGGTATTCAACGGATACAATTTCGTCTTGGTTATAGAGAGCAAGCAAATTATCTTGGGCATCTCTTACTTCAAAAGATCCGTTGGCACTTATTTTAATTGGATCGGAAGCATTATCTGGTTTGTGGACACCAACTCGGAGCCAGTCACCACGCTTAGCTGGGATAGCTACTCGCTGCGAAGGACTAACAGTAATAGTGACAGCAACATCGCCATTTTGTACCCACTCGCGCCATTCGGAAACCAGCTTAAAGTTCTCCGTGTAAGTTCCAGGCTTATTGGGAGCGTGGAGATTAATATAAAAGCGTCCAGTATCACCAGGTTCAACGCGACTATGACTCATCCGACCGGGACGGTAAGTATGAGTATTAGATTTATACTCCCACTCGGCCGTACGGAAAAGACTCTCCCGGTCTTGGGGGTTGTTAGTATTAAGAGCGATGAATTCACTCTCACCATCGTTTTGCCAAGCTTCAGTACCGGTGTTTTTAAAATCTACCCAAATGCGAAGTTCTTCATCTTCTTGAATTTGTAGATGAGTGTGACTTTGTCCGATCCACTCGGCCTGGTAGGCAGGTGTTTTGTTTTCGGCTGGCTGGAGGCGATTAGTTATTTCTCCCACATTACCAGCCAACCATGGCAATACATCCTGTACTCGGGGGTGTTGGGCTAGCCAGACCAAAGGGATTATAAATAAGAAACAGACAGCAATATACAGCATCACCCGCGGGTATTCTTTAGTCATATTTATTTGTGATTTTTGTTTTTGTTTTCAGGCTTGCCTTTCCCTTTTAAAAGGCATAATTAGCAAAAATGCTGTATTTTAGGCTTCATTACATTGTAGCATAGAATGGGAGATAAATCAAGACTTTTGCGTGTAACTGCTCACTAGACCCATGAACACTAAAAATATATGGGAAATAATGATAGAATGTAGGTATGAGCAAAAGAGCACAAACAAAATTACAAAGACAGGTACAGGTTAATACGAGATTAAGAAACGAGAATGCCAAACTGCGTATGCGAGTTAAAGTATTAGCCAAGAAAACAACAGAACAAGCAAAAATCATTGAGTATTTAAGGTTACAAATAGAAGAACTACAACGGATTATCTTCGGTAGTGGCCAGGGAGGTGGAAAAGACAATGACAAAGATGAAATTTTAATCCCAATCAAACAACCAAGCCAGAAACGATCCTCTCAGTCATACCGCCGAACTATACCAACTAAAACAGCCATAACTGACGTTAAGTCTCATAGGCTTCACCAATGTCCAAAATGTAATAGCAAAGTAAGTGATATCAAAGAAATAGAGCGCTACACCGAGGATATTCTACCTATGACTCAGTGGTATAAAGCCCTAAAGAAAGTAACTAAAGAAACAATTGAAACAGGTTATTGTAATAAATGCA
This sequence comes from Parcubacteria group bacterium, assembly GCA_043826745.1. Classification (GTDB taxonomy): domain Bacteria; phylum Patescibacteriota; class JABMPQ01; order JABMPQ01; family JABMPQ01; genus JABMPQ01. The sequence goes on along the minus strand of JBDRPV010000043.1, from coordinate 4,096 downwards.
GTAAACGAGTAATGGCTAAGCCAATAGCGCCACAGCCAGTCAATCTGGGTGAGAATGTAAAACAATTCGTAGCTTTTTCAACGATAATACTAAGGTTGCGCTACGAACAAGTAAAAGACTTTCTGGAAGGGACAATCAAGTTAAGAATATCAGACGGTGAGATAGCCAATATACTAGGGAAACAAGCAGGTCAGTTAAGACCTGCTTTTGAGAGGCTAAAAAAGAGTATCAGAGGGCAACCAGGTGCCCATTTTGACGAAACAGGCTGGAAAGTGCAGGCGGAAGAGCAAGGTAATTACGCTTGGGTGATAACTGAGACGAAAACAGCTAATACAGTCTTCTCCCTGGGTAAAAGCAGGGGGAAAGGAAATATTGATAAACTACGAGGAAACAACAACGCTAACCAAATTGGCATTAGCGATGATTATGGCGCGTACCAGAATGCTTTCCTTAAGGGTAAACACGCCCTCTGCTGGGCTCACCCTCATCGTAAACTGAGAGATCTGAAAAACTCAGCTAGTTTACCAACGAAAAAACAAGAACATTGTCATAAGGTATATGAAGAGTTTGCCAGATTGTATAGCAAGGTACAACAGATATCAACTAGTCCCTTCAGGCAACACGAGCGGGTACGGGCCAAGAAAAGATTACTGTCTAGATTTGAAGAAATTACCCAACCACACCCGTTAGATCCACTGAAATTAAGACAAATCAAGAAACGCCTACTAAAGCAAAAGGAATGCTACTTTGTTTGTATAGTCAATCAAGATATCCCTCCTGATAACAACAAAGCAGAAAGAGCTCTTAGACATCTAGTCCTAAAACGCAAAAACTCTTATGGCTCCAAAACACAAGCCGGAGCTGATCGAATGAGTGTACTTTATTCTGTTCTCCTATCAGCTTGGTGGAAATCAAAAGATACCTTTTTTCAAGAATATTCCCAGCAATTCCCAGAATCACTATCAGGCTATTGTAAGGGGAAATTGTGAGGTCTAGTGAGCAGTTACCGAAATTAGGGTTTACAAAATAGTCAGGACGTGCTATAAATCAGAGTTCTCCTGAGATGGGAAAGTTACCTGAGATTAGTGATTATTACTAAGTGTGATAACTGTTTTTAGGTAGTTTTGGTAGGCAAATTCAACAACAAGTTTTCAATGGCTTTTTGGCCGTAAGGAGGCACAAGAATGTTCTGGTATTTTATCGTAGGTGCGGTTGCGTTTGTGGCCGGGTTTGGCTTAAGCCTCTGGTACTGGCAATGGAGAAAGACGCCAATAACTCTCAAGTATCCCAGCTGGTGTAATAAGCGGCAGAAGGTTATTCACGGGTTGGAATTTCTGTCTGGACAAAAGGACGCGATAGTCTATCTCTACGGTAGCAGGTTGTCGCTGGTTACTGTAGAGGTGGAGATGAGATGCGCAAATGGACAAGAGTGGTTGCGGGCAGATTGTGAGAGAAGCGTAGTGCTACCAGTAAAGGGTTCAGCTTCAATTTTTCTTCAGCTTCATAAATTGGATCGATTTCTAGCCGATTCAAATATTAAGGAGCTAACAGCTACTCTCTGCTGTATCACTCCGGACAACAAGGCGAGCAATCCTGAGATCAAGTTTTATCTCAACCTTGAGCGGTGGCGGCTACTGTGGCCTACGGCAACAGTCAAGACTCCTGGTACCTTCTAGTTTCTCATCTGCTCTGTCCCCTGAGCCTCACGCTCTGGGGATTTTTTTGGGAAAAAACCCGCCACCACAAAAGCGTTTAGCGACAAACCAAAAAACCAGTTTCTTGAAGCTGGTTTAGAATTGGCCGGTAAAAAATTATGGCTTAATACTCATATCTGTTGGTTTTTCTCTCTTTTTCTTCTTGGTTCTTGTAGTGTAGGTACCAATTAAAATAGTTTTCTCTTTTTGTTTTCTTTAGTCCTCTGTGATCTCTTAATTTATGTTTTAAATCTGTAAACCTACCCTCTAATCGGTTAGTGTCTTTAGGTGTATCAGGGTAGTCTAGATAGTTAAACATGTCAGGTAGAGCCTGGTTGATGTGGTAAATCACCCTTCTGATATTCCTGTGGGTATACCACCATCTTTTGGCTTCTTCATGATAAGTCTTCTCCTTGAGGAAATAATGATATTTCCTCTGCCACTCATTTAATCTGGCTAACCAAGTACGTTTAGCTAAATGATTATTAATATTGTTAAGTAATTTGACTATTTGTTTTAATTCTCTCCCAGCTTCTGTTTTAGGATTCTGGGTTAAATAGATTTCAGCGTATCTTTGAATATGAACTAGACATCTTTGGTAGATAACATTGGAAAAAACACTCAGTACTGCCTTTTTAATAGCCTTCCTGCCATCGGCAGTAACACTGATGATATTTACTCCACTTCTCTTTAATTTCCTTAAATCCTTAGCTATTTCTTCTTCTTTTTCATTCTTAGTATATCTCACTAGTGTCCGGTTAAATAACTAACCACTTCCGATTTTAATTATACCTTAGCCATCATCTGAGAAAAAGATATTTTTCGATTTGAAACCAAATAGTGCGATAATTGATAAAAGCTATTAATTTATCAATTATCTATGCACCAAGGAAAATATGTTTTTTCTCAGATAATGGAATTTGTTCCGTGCCACAATTTCAATCAATGCGTAGAGAAGTATAGAGGACAGCACCGTATCAGACGTTTGACCTGTTGGGAGCAATTTCTAGCTATGACTTTCGGACAACTTGCACATCGTGAAAGTCTACGTGATGTTGTTGTCTGTCTGAAAGCTCAAGAGCAAAAATTGTACCATCTAGGTTTTCGTTCATTACAAATTAGTCGTTCGACGTTGTCTGATGCTAACAATTCCAGGGATTGGCATATCTACCGAGACTTCGCCCAGGTATTGATTCAACAAGCAAGAGATCTATACGTTAATGATACAAAATTCAGTCTTGATATCAACGGAACTTGTTATGTAATTGATTCTACAACCATCGATCTATGCTTAAACATATTTGGATGGGCTGAATTTAGAAGGACTAAAGCGGCAGTAAAGTTGCATACTCTTCTGTGTTTGAGAGGTAACATTCCCGCGTTATTCCGTATTTCTAGCGGAAAAGTACATGATGTGAATTTCTTGGATATTCTGAACTTTGAAGCCGGAGCATACTACGTCATGGATCGAGGCTATCTGGATTATGAACGATTGCTTACTATCCATAGGTCAGGAGCTTTCTTTGTTACCCGAGCTAAGAGCAATACTGCATTCAAAAGGTTGTATTCTAATCCAGTTGATAAAGAAGCTGGTATTAGATGTGATCAAGTGATTCATTTTACTGGGTATCGAGCAATTAAGAAATATCCTGACAAACTGAGAAGAATCAAGTATTTTGATAAAGAGACAAGCCGCTACTATGTTTTTCTAACCAATAATTTCAATGTTGACGCAAAAGTTGTCGCGGATCTTTACAAGTATCGCTGGCAGGTAGAACTATTCTTCAAGTGGATTAAACAACATCTGAAAATCAAAGCCTTCTGGGGTTACTCAGCCAATGCTGTTAAGACGCAAATTTGTATCGCTATCTGTTCGTATCTAATAGTTGCAATCATGAAAAAGAAACTTAATATCAATAGAAATCTCTACGAAATTCTACAAATTTTGAGTGTTTCACTTTTTGATAAAACAGGCTTGTTTAAGCTAATTTCTGAAACTAAATTGCAAGATTTAGAGGGGTCGTCTCAGAAACAGGCTAGTTTATGGGATTATTAACCGGACACTAGTGAGTATATCTAAATACTTGATAGCGGTTTAAATAGATATCAAAGTAGATGATTAGACAATTCCCTCTTTTGAAGTAAGTACCATCAATGAGCAGATGAGCTGATTGATTAGGGATGATTTTGATAGTAGGAGGATTGTCTAAGCGATTACTAATTCTTCTTCTAATTGTTTCTTTACTTGAATTGTGAGTTGCTATTAGATTCTTAACTGTCATTCCATCCATTGTTTAATTTAGCGAGAACTCCCCGCCCGTAAAGGCGGGGATGAGAGCAAATCCCAGCTTGCTGGGACAAGCGGTAGATTGTTCTAAACAAGTACCCCGTCTGTGAGGGCG
>JBDRPV010000042.1:0-8220 GCA_043826745.1 Parcubacteria group bacterium | reverse complement strand
GCTGCAAAACGTAGGAGCGAATCTGATTGCCCCATTTAGCTTCTTTGTACTCGCCTTTAGTCTCTGCTTCCCGCTCTCTTTGCTTTTGTATTTCCCGCTCGTATAGTTTTGACTTTAACACTCTCAAGGCTGATTCTTTATTTTGTAACTGCGACCGCTCATTTTGGCAAGAAACTACTAAGCCGGATGGCTCGTGCGTGATGCGGACAGCGGAATCAGTGACATTAACATGCTGACCACCCGCCCCACTGGAACGAAATGTATCAATTTTCAAATCCGACGGCTGTATCTCAATAATAACATCATCTTCTACTTCGGGGGTAACCTCTATTAAAGCAAATGAAGTATGACGAGCATGATCAGCATCAAAAGGAGAAATACGCACTAAGCGATGTGTGCCCACCTCCGCTTTGAGATGTCCGTAAGCATAATTACCAATTATACTCAAGGTAGCACTTTTAATACCCGCCTCATTCCCCATTACTTTATCCAAAATATTCGCTCGCCAACCTTTTTGTTCCGCATAACGTAAATACATCCGCAACAGCATTTCTGCCCAATCCTGTGCTTCCGTGCCACCTGTACCAGCGTGAATGGTCAAAATAGCATTACTGACATCATGTTTACCGCCGAGAATGACTTCAATCTCACCTTGATCGAACTCTGTTTGCAACAACTGCAATTTTTCCTCAACATCCCGCGCCACCGCTTGATCGTCCTCAGCCTCAGCTAAGCCAGCAAGTTCGCCCAAATCTTTTATCTCCCGATCCAAAGTCTGCCATTTGGTAATTTGCTCTTTTAATCGCTCAGCTTGTTGCGATATCTTCTGAGCTCGTTCTCGATCCCCCCAAAGCCCCGGCTGATTTAGCTGCTGATTTAACTCAGCTAGTTCTTTTTCTTTAGTCGCCAAGTCAAAGACAGTCCAGCATCTGCTGGATTTTACTTTGGAGAGATTCTATTTGCTCAATAACTTCTCTCATTATGAATTATTTTTCAACGTCCATGGCCGTCCTAAACACATGGTGATAAACATCTCGCCGACCAACAATACCAACTAATTTTCCTTTATCTACTACTACTACTCGATGGATCTTCTTCATAATCATTAACGCCCCCACTCGCACTACGGAATCATGAGGAGCAACGTAAATCACATTTTTGGACATTATTTCATTAATCTGCTTATCTTGCCCCTCTTTAATCTTAGCTTGAATATCACTTTTTTCTTTATCAAACCCCAAAAACGAATAATACTCGTGATAGTCGGGGTAGAGATATTTAAAAATATCTTTCTCGGAAACTACGCCCACCAATTTTCCGCTTTGATCAATCACCGGTGCTCCGGTAATGTTGTGTTTTAAAAGAATCATCGCTGCTTCCGTAATCGACATGCCAACCCGCACCGAAATAACTTCTTTTTTCATGACTTCTTTGACTTCCATGGGTGATGAGTGATGAGTTATAGGCTATAGGTTACGAGTTACGGGTAACACGTACACTCGTAACTGGCAACTCACATACATTCTACGGCAAAAGACGGCCATAGGCAATTGTTTTTCTCCATATTTGACTTATCTCGACCGCACTTACTTTAATTACTTTTTTCTCGTTAAAGCCAGCATCTATTACCATTACCTCTTTATTCTCGATCTCCACCACTAACGCTAGATGTTCTACCTCACTATTTTCCCCAAGATAAAAAACTATATCACCCGGTTTAATTGCTTGCTTTTCAGTCAGTAGTGAACCCTGATGCTGACAATAGGTATAAATATTTTGGGGATTATTAGAAAACTTATCATCGGCGGGAGAATCAATATACCCAGCGGGGTTACTCCCAAAATCACGCTCCATTTCCTGGTGCAAATATATTCCGGCTCCATCGTAGGAACGTGTAACCACGTCTGTGTTAGACAAAAAGCCAAAACGAAAGAGAAAGGCCCAATATTTTTTGTTAGTCCAATCATAATATATTCCAATCATGCTCTCGGCTGTCATAATAGCTTTCTCTTGATTACTCCGACCGTCCCCATCAGCATCCTGATCTGAAAAATTATTTATCCCATCGTCATCAATATCATAGTCATTTTTATTAGCTACTCCATCTCGATCATAGTCGCCATAATAAATATCAGAATTACGGACAAAGAGATGAGGTCTGATAATACAAAGAACGGTTACTTCAAAACCCAATAAAATAACGGAGATTATTAGTAATATTAAACGCCGTCCGCGCTGTCGATACTTAGTAAAAAGAATGATGTTACCAGCCACCAAAAATATCGCCAACTCAGTAGAAAAAGTTATCACTAACAGATATTGACCATACCATCCCTCAGCCAGAACTGAGATACCAAGTAAACCAAAAATTAAATCAGTACCCGGATAAAGCCAGCCAATTCCAGAATTGAATGAATCGAGCATAAGATGGCTCAGGGTAGCAAAAAATATTACTAAGCTAAACGCTCGGATAAATTTTTTCTTTAGTAAATAACCCAGTAAATAAAGTATTGCGCAAATTACAATATATAAAATCGGCGTATGAGTAATCAGCTCGCGATGAGAAAAATGTGAGTCTACCAAATAGTAATACAACGTATCAATATCCGGCAAAATACCACCCAAAGTTCCGATAAAATATAGCCAGCTAGTCTGACGCCGACTGAGACCACGTCGCCAAATTTTTCTGGTGATATAGGCAGCAATGAAACCGGCCGGGGCGTGAGCAAATATCATTGTATCCAATTAAAAATGGGACTAATTAGTCCCATTATATACCAAGTAAATCAATTAATCCCCATTTCTCCCAAAATTCGAATAATCTCATTGTGTAGATCGGTAAATGTGCCATTATTCAATATTTGATAATCAGCTTGCTGTATGCAGACTTCCAATTGTTGACCTGCTCCTTTACCTGTCATTTCTTTAGCTTCAGCTTGCTTAAACTCCTCTAAAGTATTACAGTCTCCCTGGCGATTTCGCTTACGCAAACGCTCAAAACGCAATTTTACTTCGGCATCAACTGATATTAAATGAAAACCACCTTGAGCGCGGAGAGCTTTAATCTCGTCCGGATGACGGAGGGAAGTAACCACCGCCCGCAGCTCTTTATTTTTAACTATTTTCTCTAGCACTCGCTCACCCAAAACACCCGTACCATGATCAGTTCTCAGCTCAACCCCAATTTCTCGCAACCGATCTCGACTCTCTTCTTCGCCCCGCTCTACTAATTCATCTCGCAACACGTCCGAACAGGAGTGATGGACAAATTTATACTTTTTTACTAAAAAATCGGCAACGGTGTCTTTGCCGGAACCAATTGTGCCAGTAATACCAATGACCATTAATCAGGTTTTAGATACTAGGTGCTAGGTATTAGGGGCTATTTGAAAAGATATTATAATAGTCCTAAAATCTATAACCTAACATCTACCCTTTTCTCATCTTCACCTTTCCCTCTTTAGCTATTTTTTCTTCAATTTCTCCCTCGAACAATTGGCTCGTGATCTGATTCCACTCCGTATTCTCCTGATAAATATTAACTTCAATGCCAGTTTCCTTCAAATAGTCAACCGCCTTATCATTGCGATAGATTTTGCCCATAACCACCCTTTTGATACCGCAGGTAGCAATGTATTTTGAGCAATGGATACAAGGACTATATTTAGTATACATCGTCGAACCCTTAGTACTCATACTGCCCAAAACAGCCGCTTGCAGTAATACATTATGCTCAGCATGAACTGTGCGCACACAATGCCCCTCTTCTAGTAAATGACCAACGTCATCACAATGTTCTAGGTGCGGCGGCGAGCCATTATAGCCGGTGGCAATAATGCGATTATTTTTTACTAGCACCGCTCCGGCATGCAAACGATCGCAAGTGGAGCGAGTGGCTACAATACGCGCGATAGCCATAAAGTAATCATCCCAAGAAGGGCGAAAGTTCTGGTTGGTTTTTGCCATTTACTTAATAATTATTTCTTTAGCGCGCCGCTTTCTTAAATACTTGGTAAATCCCAACCATACTCCTTGATACCGCCAAGCAAATATTAGAGAAAAGCTAACGGCCGGGACAATAACAAGATTACCGATTAGATTAGCTTTGAAGAAAGGGATTGCCATAACATAACACTGCACCAGTCCTGCCCAAGTATGGGGATACATATTCCATGTGAGCCAGGTGCCAAAATTTGTCCAGATAAAGAAGAAAGCGGAAGCTATTATACCCATGCCTGTTAGCTTTAAACCAAATTTGAAATTCCGCTTGCTCTTACGCAACAACCAACCTAACCCCCCAATAGCTGCCCAGGCTGACCAGACAAATATAATGATAGCGTCTTGTCCCATACCGATATACATGTCAGAAATTGCGACTGTCGCCAGTGGGACAATAAAAAAATAGATGCCACCCAACCAAGCGCCGGCTAAAAGTGACACTACAGTCAAAGTCTCAACGTTTGGCATATCGAGTAGCAATATCCGACCAATCACTCCAAACGCGATAAAAAACACGGCAGCAATTAATTTTTTCCAATGTGATTTCATAGATTTATTTTGGTTTGTTAAGTATATCTTTTGCTGACAGTAATGGTCAAGCGAATGTGGATCTAGTGAATACGCAAACTAGAAAGTTCGCATATTCAGAGATCAGCATTTTTAGAACGTGCTAGCCTCGTACTTAAATTCTACTTTGTCATCAGCTACTACTTTTTGAGTATCAACGCCCACTGCTGGTGTCTCACCATTGATATAAAATAGCCAATATTTACCGTTCGTCCCGCCAATATCGCTACCAATACCTTCAATCATGGTGCCATAGTCATACTCTTTGGTCTGTAGTTCCACTCCAAGCTCTTCCGCTCCTTTTTGTAATACCTCGAGGGCAGTCATTTCGCCGCTGACTTCAACTTTGGTAGTTTTTTCTTCACTACCGTTGTTGATTACTAACTCGGCGGTAGCTGCTTTTTCTTCAACTGTCTTTTCTTCCGTAGTTGAGTTGGTTGCCTCAGTGTTAGTGTTCTGATCTTGAGCGGTGCAACCAGCAGTGAAAATACAGGCCGCAACCAATAAAACTGCTACGACTAGATTCTTGTAATTCATACTCTTTGTTTTATTGCTTTTAATATCGCCCGAGGCGAATAAGTTGTTTTTTAAAACGTATAATCTTCGCAAACAAAAACCCCCGGCACAGAGGGGGCGCAAAAATTTGTAGAAAACTAGTCCACCGACTACTCACTACAAACTATCCGGCCTTCTTTGCGCGAAGAAGAAAATAGATAACCTTTAAACACAGAATCAGTTCTCTGACTTACTTCCGACATTATGTCGAAAGATTACAGTAGCGGCACTGTGGAGGACTTCCCCTTTTGAGCGGGGTCACCTCGCTTCCCTGATTGTTCCCGATCTGATCGGGACTGTATCTATTTGTTAAGTTACAAATGTATAATAATGCAATCAACAAAATCTGCCAAGTAGATTTTACTACTAGAGGATCAGGGTTATTTTTCAGCTGACTGCGAAGTCCGCCGTCGGTGCGAAATCTCAATTCCTTCTTTGTCAAAGGCTAACTTGATTCGCTTAAGCAACTCTCGTCGCACTTTCCATTGCTCGGATGGCACTGTCTTAATCGCTACACTGACATTTACACTAACATCCGTGAAATCATCCACTCCGAGCACCTCGATTGATCCCATTAACTTACTTTTATATTTTTCGTCCTGGGTAAATTCTTTGCCAATTTTCTCCAGAAGAGCAAATACCTGCTCGGTATCTTCCTCATAAGTCACCGGAATAACTACTACTACCCGCGACCAACCATGGGTAAAGTTAGTAACGGCAGTAATTTGACTGTTAGGAATAACATGATTATCCCCCTTAAAATCACGTAGGATTGTCCGCCGCAAACTAAAATCCTCAACTGTTCCTTCTTTGCCCTTGATATTTACATAGTCTCCTTCCACAAACTGATCTTCTAACAGAATGAAGAAGCCGTTCAGAATATCCTTAATCAAGCTCTGAGCACCAAAGCCGACAGCAATGCCAACTACACCAGCACCAGCTAACACCGGCGTGATATCGATGCCAAAGCTCTGCAAGATCATCAAGACTACCAAGGCTAATATTACCACTGCGCCCGCCCTCGCTACCACTTTTGATAAAGTCTTCAGGCGGAGTTTACTTTCCTGCTCAGTGCGATCACCACGAGTGATTTTTACCTTTGACAAAGTTTGGATGATCCGATTGCCCCATAATCGGAACAAGACATAGGAAAGAATCGCTAACCCTACAATTACTATTATCTTATAACCGTCGGCAATTAACCAGTCTTGGATGTTGGTGGTCATGTTGTTAGTTATTTGTTACTCGCTACTCTTAATTTCCCACTTAACTGGTTCCATTTCTCGGTAGGGCCAGGTGTCTGATAGAATTCCTCCGACCATCTCAATCTCTGCCTTATCCTCAGTCATATTCGAAATTTTACCCTTGTTAAAAATTGGTTCATCTTCAGGATATTCAAATGGCTCTGTTGCCATTGTACCCACTATTGGACAAGTTATTGCAAAAGGGCTGTAAGTAAAAATCTTGGTACTCCCTTTGTTAACTATGTCAAAAGTGTCTCCATTCTTTTTTACGGAACTAAGATCAAACTCAATATCCGTTGCGTAGGTTATGTCCCCGGGATGCCAATCACAAGTAATCCCATTATAATTACCCTGGAATTCATCCCATTTTTCTTGATAGTCAATACTCGCCCTCCATTTGGTTAAGTAGCTATATTTGGCATCTTCATCTACTTTACCAGTTGGATTACCACCACTATCTATTATGACATTTGAATTAACAGAAGGAGTAGTAGCAATCGCTGGATTCATGCCAGCAATATCGATGGATGTCTGAGGACTATCTATCTGGTCAATAGTATAACAGTAGGGTTTGCTCTCAATTTTTATTTTCGTTGGGCTGATTTTGTTATTAATTTCACCATTGCTAAATATAAGATACATGTGATAAAAACGCTCTTTGGGATTGTCAAGACAGAAAGACCTACTATCTCTATCTGTCCAATCTTCAATATATCCTTTGCCGCTATGGAACACCCCTCCTCCCGCCCCCTCAGTGGGGTAAATAATAGTCTTTATACCTGCCTTATCTGATTTGCTAGTATAATTCTTTAAATTTTTAATGGTAACTCTTCTTATTTTTTTATCTTCATTTTGGTCATAAATAAAACCAGTAGATAAATAGAAAGGTAATGCTGATAATGACCCCACTTCTTCGAGGTTGATATATTCAACTTTTTCACCCTTTATATCCATTTCATTATTTTGGGTATACTTACTTTCTACTGATGTAGGTGAGCCTTCGGGAAAGTAGCCACTTTTATCTTTGTAAAAATATGCTGGTTTCCTATTAACATTCCATAAAGTAAACTCCTTCCATTCTTTTTTAAAATAACCTCCTTTGGCTATATCATTAACGGCTTCAACACAACCTTTTTTCTCACAACCTTTCCAAATTTTGCCAATTATATCAGATTCATAATGTCCCGGCTGAGTAAGATAAAAGGGGAAAATATATGCACCATAATGAAATAAGTAATTCTTTTTATCATAACGAGCATCCAATGACCTCTCTGGTAAAGGCAAAAACGCATTCAAAGCTGGCTGTTCTGAATTTTCCATTGGATAGATGTAGTCTTGAGCCCAAGTTGCCGTAGCTTCTACCCACCACGTATCATTATGATCATGATGTTTGAATGAATTCTGAAAGATGTGGAATATTTCATGAGCAATAAGTCCTTTACTAGCTACACCATCAGCATTGATCGTAACAAAACCACTGCATGGCGTAGAAGAAGAACCACCATCACATTCAGCCAGACCGGCAAATTTAATTCCTGGAATAATGTATATATCTATTTTATTGTCACCACCCCTACCATTGTCTGAAAGTGGTTCCCGGTTCATTACTTTTTTGAATTCGCTATATATATTATCTTCTTCTGCAGCTTTTTTCAGTTTCTTGAGAATTGCTTTTGAATTTTTTACATGAGCACTAGTAACATTAAATTTCTCTTTCCCTATAGAAACACTCATCTCTCTGTCTGGATACCAAATCTTGAATTTACCGTCTTTCGTATCGACCGAAGTTAATTTATGCGAACCCGTTGGTCGATCTGCTTTTGCTGTTTTAACCAACCCGTCTTTTGGGTTTGCT
>JBDRPV010000041.1:0-9703 GCA_043826745.1 Parcubacteria group bacterium | reverse complement strand
CCCACTAACACCCCACCGATTGTCGTCCGCTGGTGCAGCTTCTCCCATTCCGCTAATTGATTCAAGCCACTGATAACAGAAGGGGTCTCTAATACGTCCACTCCAGCATTTAAATCATTAAGTAATTTTTCTAGTTGCTGCAAACTTTCATTATATCTGATCATCTCATCATCTTCCCACATTTCATCTAGCCGCTGTGCTATTTGGTTCCTTTCATCTTCTAATTCAGCTCTACTTTTCCTGGTTGGATAATCAACTTCGGCTGTTTCTTCTAGTTCTGCAGCTAGGGCATCTAGCTCTTCACTTTTTTCCCCTTCAATCTCCCTACTTTTATATAACCATCTTAACGCTTCGACATCTTGTCCTACACCGCTCACCGATTCATCAACTCGCCTACCAGCTATTCTCCCCAATCTAGCCATATCTCGGTCACTCACCTCTTCACCCCCCTTAACCACTGGCTCTGCCAATTCCTGATCGATGCTAGCCAGTCTCGACTCCAAAATTAAAAAGCGAGCATATTCAACTCGGCTCTTGGTCCAGGCCACATAGGCTTTTTCCAATTGTAGATTTTCAGATGGGGTATCCAGTGTTTTATCTATTTTACCCTTCAACCCTATAAATCTATCACGCCAATATCTTTTATCTTCAATATCTTCCGTTTCTCTAAATCTCTTACGTGTCACCTGTAAATCACGTAAAAGATCTCGAAAACGGTCTACAAACTTAAGACGTTCATCTGGATCAAAATCTTCTACATCCTCTAGCTTTTCATCTCGAGCCTCCAGGGCTGCTTGCGCCTGCTCTCGTAACCTTGAATTTATTTCTCTTATCTGAGTTCTTATTTCATCCACCCTCTGAAAGTCCAAATTATCTTCATTATCTAAATTTAATTCCTCCCCTAGCGTAGACCTCAGCTCTGATCTTAGCTCTTTAAGCTTTTTTCTGCTTTCTGCTACAGTACTTTCTTCGGGAAGTTTCTCTCGCCCAAAATTTGTTTCTACTAATGGTGGTAGTGATCTTCTTTCGGCCATATGTTTTTATTAGTTTAAACCAAAAATAGTGCTAAAATAATTTAGCTCTTACTTTATTTTACACCATTTCTCCGTAAAAATCAACCAAAATTCGACAGCTAGAAGACCCTTAAAGTAATTCCTTTATTATTTCAACCTCTAGCTAAATTATCAGTGGATTTTCTGCTGAAAAATGCTAAAATATACTACAAATAGCTTATAAATATGAGTGTTCGAGGAGAATTAAGTAGACAACCAGATGAAGTGCGATTGCAAGATTTGAGTTTGGAGATGCCAGAAGCAAAGAAAGAGCTTAGATTTGATCCGGAAAAAGAAATCAGTGAGGAGGAGTGGGTGAACATGAAGAGAAAATTTGAACTTCACTGCTCTATGATTCACACCGCTAGCACTGTTGATTTTGCCGCTGCCACAGCCAGTGATCTTTCCTATGTGTTACCAAGCCGCAAAGATGAGCTTCACCTAGAAGAACATCGGGAAGCTATGATTGAAGCTAGTAAAGAATATGTTAACGTCGATAACAAAAATTGGTATAACGGGGCCTGGCTCCTTTCCAACCTGGTCAATCTTTTCCCTGATCACAGAGAAAAAATCCTCGGTGAAGAATACTGGGAAAATATAAAAAACGAAATGGACAAGTCGGTAGAAATAGCTAAAGATCGTCCACAAGTATGGTCCAACGTGGCAAAATTGGCTACGCAGTTGTCTATTCTCTACCCCGATCGCAGAAGGGAGTTGCAAGTGGAAAATTATCAAAATATCATACTAAAGTCATATAAAAACAGTTGTGCTGGCGATTGGAAAGAAGCTCTAGAAATGGCTGAATATTACTGCACACTTTTCCCCGATCACAAAGCTGATCTCAACCTTGAACAAAAAATGCCCCGAATGAAAGAATTATACAAGCTCGCCGTTGAGGAAAATAGCTGGTCGCAAGCAGCCTCTACTGCCTATTCGCTTACTGTTCTTTCAGCTGAGAAGGTTGAAATCACTGACCAAGGTCTGCAATTGACAATGCCGGGCGAGAAAGAAAACTTCCAGCAAGAAACCCCCCCTCGCCCAGAGCGCAAAGAGTTTTATTAATTATTATTTTTATGTCCCTCCAACTCTACAATACTCTCACCCGCCAGAAAGAAGAGTTTAAACCTTTGGGCGAAAAAGTTGGCCTCTACACTTGTGGCCCAACAGTTTATAACTACGCTCATATTGGAAATTTGCGGACTTATATTTTCGAAGACGTCCTAAAACGCGTTTTACAATACAATGGATATAAAGTTGAGCATGTCATGAATATCACCGATGTCGGCCACCTCACTTCTGACGCTGACGAAGGCGAGGACAAGATAGAGATAGGAGCCCGGCGGGAAAAAAAGACAGCTTGGGAGATTGCGGAGTTTTATACTGACGCCTTTAAAAAAGATATTGCCAAGCTTAATATTTTACCGCCCGACATCTGGTGCAAAGCGACCGATCATATCAAAGAACAGATCGAGTTGATTGGGATTTTAGAAAAAAAAGGTTTTACCTACCAGACTGACGATGGAATTTATTTCGATACAGCCAAATTTAAAAACTACGGGCAGCTGGCTAAACTAGACATTGAGGGTTTACAAGCTGGGGCACGAATAGAGATGGTAAAAGACAAGCGCAACCCAACTGACTTTGCGCTGTGGAAATTTTCCCCTTCGACCCGCCCGCCTCGCTTGCGCGAGAGCGCAGCGGGCGTGGCAGACTCAGGCGAGAAGCGACAAATGGAGTGGGATTCGCCCTGGGGCACCGGCTTCCCGGGCTGGCACATTGAGTGTTCGGCCATGGCAAGAAAATATCTGGATGACACAATCGATATCCACTGCGGCGCCGTCGATCACCTCAACGTTCACCATACTAATGAAATCGCCCAATCGGAAGCCGCTACTGGAAAGAAATTTGTTAACTACTGGATTCATGGCGAACACCTTTTGGTTGATAATGGCAAAATGAGTAAGTCCAAGGGAAATTTTGCAACCTTGCAGACTGTGATTGATAAAGGGTTTAGTCCTCTTGCCTTTCGCTATCTAGTGCTGACATCTCATTATCGCTCGAAGCTTAATTTTACCTGGGAGAGTTTGCGAGCAGCCATGGCGGCCTATTCAAAATTAGTTATTCAAGTATGGAACATCCGGGAAGCTGGTGAGCCAAACAAAAGCTATCTTGATAAATTCAAAGCTGCCATTAATGACGATTTAAATACTCCTCAAGCTATTGGTATAATGTGGGATTTATTAAAATCTGATTTGACTGACAGTGTTAAAAAAGCCACTGTACTTGAATTTAATAAAGTTTTCGGCTTGAATTTGGATATGAAATTCGACAGAACAGAAATTCCCGCTGAAGTGAATAAATTAATAATGGAGCGAGGAAAGGCTCGAGCTGAGAAAAATTGGGACAAAGCCGATAAGCTCCGGAATGAGATTGAGAAAGCAGGCTTTATTGTAGACGATACGCCGGAGGGACAGAAGGTTAAAAAAGCTAGTTGATTTATAATGATAGTCGCCCCAACTAAACCCTTGCCCCACCTATCCCACAGTGCTATTCTAAAACAACCGATAAAACATCTAGTCAATGGTCAACACCAACCCCCAATCCGTCAAAATACCCCCTCAGAACACTGACGCCGAGGAATCGCTGCTGGGTGCTTTGTTATTAGATAAAGAAGCCATCATCAAAATTGCAGATTTTCTCAAGTCGGAAGACTTTTATAAAGAAATCCACGGTAAAATCTACCAGGTAATGTTAGATCTATCAGAGAAAAGATCCCCGATTGACATTGTTAGTTTATCTGGTGCTCTGGATGAAAAAGGAGAGCTAGAGGGAATTGGCGGGCGCAGCTATCTGGCCTCCCTAGCCAACAATGTCCCCACTGCTGCCCACGTCACCAGCTATGCCGAGATTGTTCAGCGTAAATCAACTTTGCGCCGCTTGATCAGTGCTGCCGCTGATATTACTGAGCTCGGTTACCAAGAAAGTGATGAAATCGAGAAAGTTTTGGATAAAGCAGAACAAAAACTCTACAGCATTTCCCAAAAACACATCCAACAAAATTTCATTGGTATTAAGGATGTCTTGTCTACTACCTTTGAACGTATCGACGAACTCCACAAAGACGGCGGCAAGCTGAGAGGAGTGCCTACCGGCTTTACCAATTTAGATAATTTATTAGCAGGCCTACAAAGATCAGATTTAGTTATTTTGGCCGCTCGTCCCTCGCAAGGTAAAACCACTCTGGCCTTAGATATCGCCCGTCATATTGGCGTCAGAGAAAAAATACCAACGGGCATATTTAGCTTGGAAATGTCACGCGAGCAACTAGTTGATCGATTACTCTGTGCTGAGGCCAACGTCGACCTCTGGAAAATGCGTACTGGCAAGCTTTCTGATAGTGGCGAAAATGATGATTTCTCGCGCATTGGCGATGCCATGGGAGTTTTATCGGAAGCACCAATGTTTATTGATGACACTCCCCTGCTTTCCATTATGGAAATGCGTACTAAGGCTCGCCGGCTACAGGCGGAACATAAGTTAGGCTTTATTATTGTTGACTATTTGCAGCTGATGGAGGGTAGCCGTTCTCGCAATAGTGAAAACCGAGTGCAGGAAGTGTCGGAAATCTCTCGCGGATTGAAAGCGATCGCTCGTGAACTGGATGTTCCAGTACTAGCTTTGTCCCAGTTATCGCGAGCGGTAGAAAGTCGTACTCCGGCTATTCCGCAGTTGTCTGATTTACGTGAATCGGGCTCTATTGAGCAGGACGCTGACGTGGTAATGTTTATCTACCGCGAGGAGCTTTATAAACCCGAGACTGATCGGCAAAACATTACAGACATATATATCAAAAAACATCGTAATGGTCCGACTGGTAAGATCGAATTATTCTTTGACCATGAGCGGGTGAGTTTTCGGAATCTAGAAAAAAAACATGAAGTATAAAATTAATCTAAATTAATGCTCGGAAAATTAAAACAATTTAAAGATCTTAAAAAGCAAGCGGGCGAGTTAAAAAGCAATCTGGCGGAGGAAACTGTGACCGGTGAATCAAAAAAAGGTCTAGTCAAAATCACTATGAACGGTAACCAAGAAATACAAAACGTCGAGGTGGACGATTCGCTGTTAGCTAGTGACCAAAAGGAAACGCTTGAGAACGCGATTAAAGAAGCCTTTGGTAAAGCCATCAAAGAAGTGCAATCACTGATGATGCGTAAGATCCAGTCGGGTGAAATTCAAATGCCAATGTGATTAGTTATGCGTCACTAGTTAAGTGTTACGAGCAAGAATTATCATACTCATAGCTGGTAACACGTAATACATAACACGCTATGTCTACTCTCCCCTCTGTAATCGAAAACTTAATCAACGAATTCGCTAAGCTTCCCGGGATTGGCTACAAATCAGCCCAGCGGGTGGTTTTTTATTTAGTGAAAGCTAGTAAAGATGATATTGCCGTTTTTTCTGATGCCCTAACTAAGCTGGCCGCTGGGATTAATTTCTGCTCAGTTTGTCAGAATTTAACCGAAGATGACCCTTGCCCCCTATGTAGCGACAGTCGTCGTGATAAAGCTCAGCTATGCGTGGTAGAGAAACCACTGGACGTCGTGGCGCTGGAAGATACCCATAACTTTGACGGGCTCTACCATGTCTTGCACGGCGCTATCTCGCCAATTAACGGCGTGGGACCAGAAGATATTAAAATCAAGGAATTGTTGAAGCGCGTCAAAGATAACGGCGTCGAAGAAATAATCCTGGCTACTAATCCTAATTTGGAGGGGGAGGCAACGGCCATGTATATCTCCAAACTTATCAAACCTCTCGATATTAAAATAACCCGCATCGCGCGCGGGTTACCCACTGGTAGCGACCTCGAATACGCTGACCAGGAAACTTTATCTAATGCTTTGGCGGGCAGGAAGGAGTTTTAACTTCTCATCTCTGGACCAATTACCATTATCCCTCGTTCTGCACTAGGGCTATCCCCATCACCATCATAGGGCAATTTACCCCAAAATAGATCGTGAAATCCCACGGCTACATCTAAGTTTGCCGAATTTTTTCTCATACCTGCTTCTCTATTAGTTGCTTTAAGGAATAAATCCTCATCCCCCTCTGCAGTAAAATCAAAACTAGGAAATCTTTTTATCTCTGTTATAAATGGTTGCCTAGCTTTTCCCTGTGCATCTCTTCCATATAGAGGATACATTTCTCTTTCCGTTTTGACAGGATTACCATCCTTATCCTGCATCTTAAAAACACTCCCATCTAAATAATTATGCTCAGCCACATTAGCATCTTTTTCATAGGATGGTAACACAAACCACCGATCAGATTCACCTTCCTGCAACGCCCCATGTTTCGCTAAATATACATTATGCTCCGGTCGATCATCAGCAATAGTAGGCACTACTTCCCAACCAGCTTGTTGTAATTTCACTACTCTCTCAACAACAGGCAAATCCACATTATCCCAGATATCCAGGATTTGTTTTTCAGCTGCTTCTGGCGTTTCTACTCTTTCTACTGCTACTCCTGTTTCTTGACCATCTTCCACTGCCCCTACATCCCTATCGGCATCTTTTTTATTGGCATAAAAGTCTTCCAACCCAGCAAGTATTGCCGCTTTTATTTCTGGTAAGTGAGCTTGAAAAGCTGCCTTCATCGCTTCACCATCTTCACCAAATTGCTCGGCTAGTTCTTTTGCCGCCCTACTCAAAACATCACTGGCTGTCTCACCAGCTATTGCTTCGCAAGCTAAGCGCTCACCCTCTTGTTGTTCTCCGACCATATGTTTCTATTATTTACCGTAAGCCTCTTTCCTTGAAAAAATAATGCGAGTTTATTTTGTCAGAGTAGGAAAAACCTGCAAAAACCTGTTTGTTGGGCAATTTCATCACCTCTCTTGATTCTGCCATCTAGATGTGCCCCCCAAGGTACGCAAGTACCGGACAACCCACGACAACCATAACCAATACAAACAACGCGGCCAGACAAGGATGTTTTGGAGCGACCCGGTACGAGGGCAAACCCTTCCTTCTCCCAAAACTCGTGATGATCATCCTCTCCTCCTTCGTAGTGTAGTTAATTAACTACAATCTTCCCAATCTTCACTTTAGTCAGCTGCTGCCGGTGACCGATCACTTTCTTCTGGCGCTTTTTTGCCTTGAACTTCACGCCAGTTACTTTTTTGGCTTTAATTGCTGGTTCAACCACTGTCGCTTCCACCTTGGCCTTAGCTATTTTCGGAGTGCCAACTTTTACTTCATCTTTCCCATCCGAAATTAGTAAAACTTCATCAAAGACTACTTTATCTCCAGCTTTTTTGACTAGCAATTTTTCCACAGCAATAACATCCCCCACAGAAACTTTGTATTGCTTACCACCTGTTTTGATTACAGCGAATTTGGTCATGGTTTTTATATTTAATTCAGCTAAAAACTCCTACTAGTGTAACACGATTGTTGATTTTGTTAAGGGTTTTGGGCTAGTTAACTTATACCTTACATGCATTCCAGTATTACTTGTTCAATCTCTGGACGGTTACTAACTAAAAACTTATCGTTGCGATCACCCTCGCCTTTACCGTCGGCAAACTCTCGCACTTTCGCTCCTGCTTCTCGAACAATCAGCTTCCCGGCCATAAAATCATAAATTTCACTACCATCATTTAAATAAGCTTCGATTTTCCCTTCCGCTAATAGACAAAAATCTAGACAAGGTGACCAATTAGCTAGTACACGCTTGACATTTTTCTGGTGCAGCTTTTTGATGACCTCGGTAAAATACTCGCGCGAACCATCATAAGCGTGAGCATAGCCGAAGGTAGCTCGCTTAATATCCTTTTCTTGACTAATCTGGATCGGCTGATTATTTACGAAAGCGCCAGCTCCTTTCTGGGCGTAATAGGATCGCTGCAAAGTGGGATCGTGGATAACAGTGTGGCGCGCTTCATTTCCCTTGAGTAGGACAATACTCACCGAATATCGTGGAATCCCCAACATATAATTATTGGAGCCATCAAGGGGGTCAATCACAAATTCCCAATCAGATCCTTTATCAATCGAGCCTTGCTCTTCGGCAAAAATATTATAGTCGGGGAAATTTTGTTGTAGTAACTCCACTATTGCTTCTTCTGATTCAGTATCCGCCTTAGTATAAAAATCGGAAGCCATACTTTTTTCTTTGACCTCGAGATCCCGGCCAAAATATTTAAGCAAGACTTGTCCACCCGCTTCCGCGGCCGCAATCATTTTTTCTAGAGTTTTGTCCACCAATAACAATTAATTAATAATCTGTGTATCTGCCTGCCCGCCAGCGCCTGAAGCGCAGCTGATGGCAAGCGGGTGTCAATCCGTTCAAAATGGACTGACAACTATCGCAGACCTTTGCCCCTCAGGCCAATAATGCCATATATAACAACTATCAAAATTGATAAAACAGCTATACCTAGTACCCCGGCCAACATTGTTCCCAATCGTTCGTTGCCAATCCATTCAATCACATAATCCGGCGCCCACACTTTCAAGGGATAATCGGCCGCCTGACTAACAAAGCCTCTATCCTCAGCCACTTTTTCTAAACCATCGGGCGAGGCCGAAGCAAAAAGCGATAACCCGCCCGCTATAACCAACGAAGCTAGCAACAACAAAAAATATTTTTGCTTAAGATTTTGACTTGGCATCTTTTAATATTTTTATCATCGCAATAGTAACGATTGCTTCTCCTACACCAATTAACATGTGCACTTTCACCATCGCCGCCAAGGTTAAAATCAAGGTGGATGTGCCCGAGATTGCTAGCTCTAAAGAACAAAAAGCTGAAGCTACTACTACACTTAACCAAGCTGCTAGACCGACTGCCAGCCACTTATTACCACTCCGCTTTTTAAGTAACACGTATAGGTAATATCCACCCATGCTGCCAATTAATCCCATATTAACAATATTCGCTCCTAGTGCTAGCAATCCTCCGTCGGCAAAAACTAACGACTGTACAATTAAAACAGCGGCGATTACTAAAAATCCTTCCAACGGCCCTAATAAAATTGCAGCCAACACACCGCCCAAAAGATGCCCCGAGGTACCCTGTGCGACTGGGAAATTAATCATCTGAGCGGCAAAGATAAAAGCAGCCACGGAAGCCATCCGCCAAATTTTGGCTCGGCCATAACGAGTTAGTCGCTGTTTAATTCTGCCACCCATCTCTAGGCCGTCAGGTGTAGCCAGCACAGCACTTTTTTCTCGCACCAAAAACTTTTGCCGCACTTTAGCTAGAGAGTGAACTAGGAAGCCAGCGGCAACCCCAAGCAACACCACTGAAGTCCCTGGAGATAAAAAACCATCGGGTATATGCATTTATTTAAATCGCTCCTTGCCTAGCTTAATTAATTCTTCTAAAAAGGCTAGCGGCATCAGCGGCGGATCCTCTTGTAGGCTCTGATGAAATAATACCGTTGAAGGAGTCAGGGCTGGTAAAGTGTTAGCTTCGATGATAATAAGTTCACCGGTTTTGATATTGAGAAAGGCATCAATGCGCGCGTAACCCTCAATGCCGAGACGATTGGCTAGTTCTTTTGTCTTTTGCTTCACGTCAGCAATAATTTCCGGCTTTACATATTTGGCTGGCGGAGGGGTCAAATTAATCCCCGT
>JBDRPV010000040.1:0-4684 GCA_043826745.1 Parcubacteria group bacterium | reverse complement strand
CACTTTGGTATTGTAAAGAATGTCAGGAAATAATTTTGCCTGATGAAGACAAACTGCCTATTGATCCCTCAACTGACGAGCCAGATAAGCCTTGTTCCAAGTGCGGCAGTAAGGAATTTACTCCCGAGCTAGACGTGATGGACACCTGGATGACTTCGTCAATGACCCCTTACATTATTCGTGACGTTGCCGAGAACGATCGGGTTTTTCCAAACACCCTACGTCCTCAAGCCTTTGAAATCATTCGCACTTGGCTATTTTATTCGGTGGCCAAGGCTTACCTGCACGATGGCAGTATTCCATTTAAAGACGTTATGATCTCTGGCCACGGCCTCGATGAGCACGGGCGGAAAATATCAAAAAGTTTGGGCAATTATGTTGAGCCAAGTGCCATCCTGGCAGAATACGGGGCTGATGCTTTACGCTACTGGGCCACCGGAGCGTCACTGGGCGCTAATATGCGCTACAGCGAAGAAGAGATAAAAAAAGGTAAGAAGACAGTTAATAAGCTCTGGAATGCGACTAAGTTTTGCTTATCGCACTTTGCGAATCTTGATTTGGAGAAAAAAGTAGAGCTTGAACCAGCCGATCAGTGGGTGCTAGATGAGCTTTATAATACTATTGCCAGCGCGACGAAAGATTTTGATAATTACGAGTATTCTAAGGCTCGAAACAGTACTGATGCCTTCTTTTGGCAGACATTCACGGATAATTACCTGGAATTTATTAAATACCGGTTATATAATCGTGAAGAAGTAGGCGATGAATCGTTTGTAGCTGCTCAACAGACGCTTTATGCTTGTATCTCAGCGATCTTAAAGCTTTACGCACCCATTATGCCCTTTATCACTGAAGAGCTCTATCAGACCTATTTTAAGGACATTGAGAGCGCCAATAGTATCCATATTTCCGCTTGGCCGGAGGCGAAAGAAGAGTGGAAGATGGATGAAAAGCTAAAAGGTGAATTTTCTCACACTCTAGACACGATTAATGACATTAGAAAGTATAAATCCGACAATCAAATCTCTCTGGGCAAGGAAATAGACGAATTTGCCGTTAAAAACAAAGATTTATCCGAGAAATACTTCGATTTTATTGAAAAAGCCACTAGAGTCAAAAAGTTGATAAAATAACTCTTTTCCTATATGTCCCACAAAAACACCCCTACAATCTACCTTGACCACGCCGCGACCACGCCAGTTGACCCGGAGGTCTTTGCGGCTATGGAGCCATATTTTACTGAGCATTATGGTAATCCAGCCTCAATCCACACGGTTGGCCAAAAAGCGATCATTGCTGTCGATGAAGCCCGCGAGCAAGTAGCTAACTTTCTCGGCTGTAAGACAAGTGAAGTCATTTTTACCTCTGGAGCGACCGAGAGTAATAATTTTGTTCTTAAAGGAGTATCCGAGGCTAGCAAAATAGACAAGCCGCACATTATTACCTCAACTATCGAACATCCCTGTATTCTCGATACTTGTCAGCACTTGGAGAAAAAGGGAGTGGAAGTAACTTACTTGCCAGTGGATAAAGAGGGTGTAGTGAACACTAAAAGTGTTCAAGAGGCAATCAAAGAAAATACCATCCTTATAAGTATAATGTATGCCAATAATGAGATTGGGACGATCCAGCCCATTACCGAAATAGGGGAAATCGTTAAAAAAACTAACCAAGAACGTAAAAATCAGCTTATTTTCCACACCGACGCCGTCCAAGCTATACAATATTTGGACTGCGATGTCAAGAAGCTGGGAGTTGATCTTCTATCACTTTCCGGCCATAAATTCTACGGACCAAAGGGGGTAGGAGTTCTATTTGTAAAAGAGGGGACACTGATTGAGAAAATTCAGCACGGTGGTCACCAGGAGTATAATAAACGAGCGGGGACACTTAATGTGCCAGGGATAGTGGGATTGGGCAAAGCGATAGAATTAGCTGGCAAAAATGGCGCTACTAGCAGCAAACAACAAAAGCTGCGAGACTTATTAATTGATGATATCCTGAAAAACATCCCTGATTCTCACTTAAATGGCTCAAACAAGCACCGATTGCCCAATAACGCTAATATCAGATTCGATAAAATAGAAGGGGAAAGTATCATGCTGCACCTGGACTTCGAAGGAATAGCTGTCTCCACTGGCTCAGCCTGCACCAGCGGCACCCTAGAGCCCTCTCATGTCCTCTTGGCCATCGGTGTTGCCAAAGAAGAGGCGCATGGTAGTATTAGATTTACGCTAGGCAAAGATACCTCTAAAGCTGAAATTGGGAAGGTTCTCGAAGTATTACCACCGATAGTGAGGAAGTTACGTCAGATGTCACCTTTAAAGTAAATTATTAACGTTTCTGGAGTGTCTATGTGTTGCTTTTTCTTTGTTGCGGGAACTCGTCGTCCCGCTAAGGCGGGACTCCTCAGACATCCGCAGCTGCGAAAAAAGACAACACAGATGCTCAAAAGAACTGAATTAAGATACATGCCCAACATATATTCCCAAAAAGTAATGGACCACTTCCGCGACCCTCATAATATGGGTTCTATTAAAGATCCTGACGGAGTCGGGGAAGTTGGTAATCCTTCCTGTGGCGACTTGATGAAACTTTATATTAAAGTCGGCAAAAATGAAGCTGACGAGGAAAAAATATCCGATATCAGCTTTGAAACTATGGGTTGTGCGGCTGCTATTGCCACTTCATCGATGATTACCGATATTGCCCTGGGTAAAACTTTGGCCGAAGCAACTAAAATAACTAATCAAGACATTGCCGATGAACTTGATGGTCTACCACCAGTTAAAATGCATTGTTCTAATCTGGCAGCTGATGCCCTTAAAAAAGCGATCGCCGATTATAAATCTAAAAACAAATAATAATACACTATGACTACACCCAATGAAGCCAAAAAGAAACATAATTACCTCGCCTGGATCTTTGGTTGTCTGGGAGTTTTTGTATTAGTCGGTAGTTTAGTTGCCAATTTAGTACTCGGCATTGTCTTACTAAGCGAAGATTATGACCAGGCCACTAGTTACGCTCCAGCTTATGACGAAAATTGTCTGCAAGGTGACTGCGATTATACCGATAAAATCGTCGTGATTGACGTTAGCGGAACTTTGCTTTTCGATGACGGAACCACTAGCCTTTTTAATCCGATGACTCCGACCGTTGAATCAATCGGCAATCAACTAGATCAAGCAGCTAACGACCCTAATGTTAAAGCTGTTGTCCTAAACGTTAACAGTCCCGGTGGCAGCGTGACGGCCAGCGATTATTTATACAACAAAGTTGTCAAAGCCCAAGAATCAGGCTTAACAATCACCACCTACATCAAAGACACGGGTGCTTCTGGTGCTTATTATATGGCGGCTCCTTCTGACTCTATTATGGCCAACCCTACTGCGCTAACTGGCTCAATTGGCGTGATAATCTCCACTTTAAATTACGAGGGTCTTTACGAAAAGCTAGGCTTAAAAAGCGTAGTTTATAAATCCGGTGCTAGCAAAGATCTCTTGTCTTCAACCCGTGAGCAAACGGAAGAAGAGAAGAAAATCTTGCAGGGGATAATAGATGAGACTCAAGAACGCTTCTTAGGGATCGTCAGAGAAAATCGGCCTGTTACCAACGAAGATGTGGCCAAAATATCCGACGGGCGTATCTTTACCGCTCAGCAGGCCAAAGAAGTTAATTTAATCGACAGTACTGGCTACTTCCAGGATGCTCTGGCTGAAACAGCTAAAATAGCTGACATCTCGGAATATTCCGTGGTTCAATACGAACAACCCTTCACTTTCGGTCAACTTTTTGGCGGCCTCGGAGCTCTGGCAAAGAATGATGTAGTGGGGGAATTGAAGGAAGAAATTTACTCTAATCGATCAGAAGTGCTTTATTTGTGGCAGTAGAAATTTAGATAAGAACATTTCGTTCATTTTTGCCGAAAGGAAAGGTAAAACACAACCTTTGACAAATAAGGAGTAGGAAGATGATCAAAGGAGTTTGTTGCAAGAAATCCGAACAAGAACCTAGAGAACCCTTCGTCAGTGATGTGCAACAACTACCAGGAAATAAAGCATCGTACAATCTACGATGTTCTCACTGCAACCAAATCGTTGTACATGTCCAAAACATGCCTGCACGCGAACTTCGGAGACGACAAGCTCAAGCCACAACCCCTGCCCCTACCACGTAAAAACGTGTCGAGTAACTAAGTTAGTTGCTCTTTTTTTATATAAATTGTCGTTGGAGTTGATGTCGGCAATGTTTTTGTAATAAAAAAGCCAGAACGGGAGTGTTCTGGCTTGCAGGTACGCTTTCTTTGACTCTTTCGAATCACTTTGTGCAACGCATCAAAGCATACTCGCCTTGACTGTTCCCACCCCTTGACGCCTTGTCATGCAATCTTACTTGCACGTAAATAATTTCCCCCATTTTATAATTGGAAAGATCATCAACATCAAACTCCATTGGCCAGGGACGGCCACCCTTTTCCTCCGGAGACATTGAAAGACCTATTTTGTTCCCGAAATCACTCTTCGTTATCGCAGTGATCTCTCCGCAGAACTGATCCTGTGGCAGTGACGGGGGACACTTTGTGGGGCACGAGGATTTGCTGCACCCGCTGATTGAAAGAGCCAACACAATAAACAAAGCGATTCTCGATTTCATCTTCCCCTCTCCTCCTGGGTAATTTTCG
>JBDRPV010000039.1:0-4640 GCA_043826745.1 Parcubacteria group bacterium | reverse complement strand
TAAAAAGATATATGATAGGGTAAGAAAGTCTCCCGTGGCAGCTGATATCAAGCTGTTAGGATTTATCAAGGATGAACATAAGCCAGCTTTGTACAAACTAGCTGATCTTTTTGTCTTTCCTAGTTTTTATGAAGGATTTGGTTTCCCTGCTCTGGAAGCCTTATCATCTGGTACACCAGTGGTAACTTCTCCAGTGTCATCTTTGCCCGAGATCTGTGAAACAGCTGCTCTCTACGCTGACCCTTATGATGTCAATGAGTTGGCGGCAGTGATGGAACAAGGGTTGCGGAACGAGGAATTACGAACCAAACTAATAGAGAAGGGTTTGGAGCAAGTAAAACAATTCAGTTGGGAAAAAACAGCCCAGGAGACGCTGAAAGTGTTAGAAGGAATGTAAGATACAAAGTGCGAGATGCAGGATGCAAGATGGAAGATATTGACTGTTGAAATCTTATATCTATTATCTTACATCTGTTATCTTAATATCTATCCTATGCGTATCGGCATTGACGCTCGTTTTTGCGGCCCGATTGGTAAGGGTCTCGGGCGTTATACTCAAAAATTAGTTACCCACCTGGAAAAAATTGATCAAAAGAATCAGTACGTTATTTTTTTACGTCGCGAAAATTGGGATGTTTACCAACCAGCTAATAAAAATTTTAAAAAAGTGTTAGCTGACTTTCAGTGGTATTCTTGGCCAGAACAAATTCAAATGCCCAAGGTATTGCAGCAGCAAAACCTGGATCTGGTTCATTTTCCTCATTTTAATGTGCCGCTGTTTTATCGCGGTAAGTTTGTTACCACCGTCCATGATTTAATCCTGATTCAGTTTCCGACCAAACGAGCGACCACTCTTGGTCCCCTGCTATATAAAATAAAATATTTTGGCTATAAGCGGGTGATTAATCACGCCGTCAAAAAATCGCAAAGTGTGATCACGGTTTCCAATTTTACTAAAAAACAACTAGTCGATTTTTTCCAGATACCAGCCGCGAAAATTCATGTTACTTATGAAGCTTCGAGTGGTGTCGAAAGCGGGCAGTTACAGATGCCAGAGAGTGATTTTTTGCAAGATTATGGTATTACCAAACCTTTCTTGCTTTATGTCGGGAATGCCTATCCCCATAAAAATTTAGAAGGATTATTACAAGCCTGGCAGAAATTTACCACTGACGACAAAAATTACCAACTTGTTTTAGTGGGGAAGAAAGATTATTTTTACGAGCGTTTGCAGCAAGAAGCTCATGCTCTAGGTTTAACTAAGGATAAGAAAGTAGTTTTTTTCGGCTTTGCTTCGGAAAAGCAGTTAGCTGATTTATATAATTTGGCCCAAGCTTATATATTTCCTTCTTTCATGGAAGGATTTGGTTTACCACCTCTAGAGGCGATGAGTTATGGGCTGCCCGTAATTGCTGCCAATACCTCCTGCCTGCCAGAAATTTTAGGTGAAGCGGCTTATTATTTTGACCCATACAAAACTGACGAAATAGCCGCTACTATTGGTAGAGTTTTAGCTGATGAGACTCTGCGAGCGGATTTACAGGGGAAAGGCTATCAGCAGGTTAAAAAGTATAGCTGGGAAAAATGTGCTCAGGATACTTTAGCAGTTTACCAGCAGTCAAAATAGTAATTACTTTTTGCGATTTTACCCTATTTCTTGCTATAATTAAACAGATTATAGATATCTATCATCTATAATCTAAAATCTACTATCTGCAATCTGACATTATGTCTCAATACCAAAAAAACCAAATAATAGATCTGCGGGATAAAAAGCCGGGAGAGCCTTTGGAAGTGGCTAGAGATAATGATAAGATTATTGATCAGAGCGGAATAATAGATCTTAGACAGGTAGGAGCAGTAAGTGAACAGGCGGAAATAGCCGGTGAGCAAGTTGAAACCGTGGAGCTAGATCAACCGGAGTCTGGAGCGGAGTTTGAACTTAGGTCGGAACCGGAGCCTCTGCCGGCACCAGCGCCTGAAAATATCTCTGACGAAGAAAACCAAGGGGATGTTTCTACTTGGACTGATGAGTCTACTGTCGTTGACGCTGAGCCGGGGGCTGATTTTGCTTCACCCGAGGTAAAGTTTTGGCGACCGCAGCCGCTAACTTTTATCCGACAACATTTCCAGATAAATCCGAGTTTAGTTTGGCGCAAGCCCTTGGCTTTATTTATCTTAGCTTGTGTTTTTTCCGTTACTTCCATCAGAGTTTGTGCCTTCTTCCAAGGGGATTTGCTAGATAAAAAAGACCGGATTTTAGCTGATGCTCACGTCGCTTATCAATATATGGGTTCGGGGGGCAAATCAGTGGTAGACAAAGATTATGATTTAGCTTCTTATAAGTTTAGCGTCGCTTCTCAACGCTTTGTGGCTGCGCAAAACGAACTTGATATTTTAGGAGAGAAAACGACGGAAATATTATCAGTCTTACCGGGAGGGGCACAAGTTGCAGCGGCCGATAATCTATTGGCAGCGGGTAGTGAAATTGCCTTGGCTTCCCAGGATGTAACCAAAGCACTTACTCCCTTTACGCAAACACCGAATTTAACACAGTCACTAGTGGCCAATGAGCAGGCAGACAGTCCGGATAAAAATAATTTATCTTTCACGGAGGCTTTACTGATAGCCAATAACAATTTGACCAAGGCCTTAGCTCGAACGGAGAAGGCAGAAAAAAATCTTAATGCCGTTTCTCTTAAGACCCTACCGACTGACACAGCTGAACAAGTGAAGGAAGTCAAAGCGATGGTTCCTCAGATTAATCAGGCTTTGCGCCAGTGGCTGTCTTACTCGGAGGTAATGTTGGAAATGTTAGGGCATGATAATCAGCGCAAGTATTTGTTTTTGTTCCAGAATAGTCGCGAGTTGCGGGCTACTGGTGGCTTTATTGGTACTTATGGTTTGTTTGATGTTGATGAAGGTAAAGTAGAGAATATCAAAATTGAGGGTCCCTATAATATCGATGGACAGCTGCTGGATGTTATCACTGCTCCTGACCCCCTACGTCTGATAACCCAGCGTCTTTATATGCGCGATGCTAATTGGTTTGCTGATTATCCTACTTCGGCGCAAAAAGTGTCGGCTCTGTACGAGAAATCGGGGGGAGCGACTGTCGATGGGGTAGTGTCAATTAATTCCGATTTCGCTCGCCAACTTATGGAGTTAACCGGTCCCATCGAAATGCCAGAATATGAAGCGACAGTTAGCGCTGATAATTTCTATAACCAAATTCAGTACGAGGTCGAGATTGACTATGACAAAGAGGAAAATCGTCCCAAGAAAATATTGGCTGATTTATTTCCTCAGCTCATTGGTAGTTTCTCTAATTTAGATAAAGAAAAGTGGCCTCAGGTCTTGGCTATGTTTTTCCAAGCACTGGAGAAAAAAGATATCATGTTCTATTTTCAAGACGAAGAGCTGGAAGATTTAGTTCTAGATTTCGGTTGGGGTGGTCAGCTTAGTCAGACGGAACAAGATTATCTTAATGTAGTCACTACTAATATTGGTGGCGGAAAAACTGATCACGTCATGCAACAAAATCACCAGCTACACGTTGATATTAAAAATGATGGATCGGTAGTCAATACTTTGGAAATAACTCGGTCGCATCAGGGAAATACAGAAGACGAGTGGGAAAAAGTAAAAAACGTCTCTTATTTACGGATGTATGTTCCTTTGGGTAGCCAGCTGATTTCGGCGGAAGGATTTGATGATTGGTTTTTTAACGCTGTCATGGATCCAGTGGCGGGATCACAGCCTGATCCAATGCTAGCCGAAATAGCCAAGAGTGAAGAAATAGACGAGTCTTCTAGTACTAGAATCCATAAAGAAAACGGCAAAACAGTTTTTAGTAATTGGCTGGGGATTGAACCGGGTGAAAGTAAGACGGTCAAAATAAAATATAAGCTACCTTTTAAAGTAAAAATTAACGAGCAAGATACTATTACTAGTTATAGTTTAGTATTGCAGCAGCAACCGGGTAGTCAGAATCGTCAGTTCACTGGCCAGATTAGTTATCCGGAAAAATGGCAGCCGATTTGGAAGTATGCCGTTGATGGGGATATTTCTGATAATTTAGAATACCAGACGGAGATGGATAAGGATAAAGTGGTGGGGTTGATATTCGCCGAAGAAGATAAATAGATAATAGATTTTAGATCACAGATTTCTATTGATCTGCAATCTAATATCTGCCATCTACAATCTATCATGTTCAAACTCAACTTCAAACAATCAGTCTTTTCCGGCGCCCTAATTATTGGCTTCGCTTCTTTAATTAGTCGGATTCTGGGTCTGGTGCGCGATCGTATTTTTGCTTATGAATTTGGTGCGAGTAATGCCTTAGATGCTTATTACGCTGCTTTTCGGATCCCAGATCTCGTTTTTAACTTGCTGGTTTTAGGCGCCTTGTCTTCGGCTTTTGTCCCCGTGTTTGTCTTTTATCTTAATAAGGACAAAAAAGACGCTTGGCGGATCGTAAATTCGATTCTTAATTTGACTTCGATCGCTCTAGTTTTCATTTGTGCTTTGTTGTTTGTATTTATTCCCTGGTTGGTGTTTTTGGTTGCGCCTGGTTTTTCGTCCGAACTGGGTGATTTGGTGGTGCAATTGACTCGGATTATGTTAATTTCTCCCAT
>JBDRPV010000038.1:0-3820 GCA_043826745.1 Parcubacteria group bacterium | reverse complement strand
TTATTAAAGCGACTGGAGGTGCTATCGCCATTTTTGAAGCCGCGATTGAGATTACCAGCAATAGTCCGAACACTCCGCGTATTTATATCTATAAATTTCACCAATTGACTACCAACTTCGGTAAAATAGAGATTACCATCTGCTCCGACCTTCACGTATTCCGGATAAGATAATACGGCTGTTGTTCCAATCGCGTCCCGATAACCATTGCTACCACTACCCGCCACTGTAGTCACGCTGCCCGTAGAAATCTCCACTCGCCGGATACGATGATTCTCTCTATCAGCTACGTAAAGATACTCACCAGCTGAATCAATTGTAATACCAAAAGGACTGTTGAATCTAGCAGCTGAGCCTTTGCCATCAGCATGACCAGCCACTCCTGAACCAGCTAACAACCAAGTCTGGCCATCAGAAATCCGCACTTTCCTTATTCGATTATTGGACGTATCAGCCACAAAAAGATAGGCATTGTCAGTTGAAATCGCTATCCCAGCTGGGTTGTTGAAACGGGCTGAACTTTTACTTCCCTCGACATAACCATTACACGAACCACTACAGTCAGTGTCCCCACCACCAGAAACGAGAGCAGAAGTATTGTTACTTAAATTGACACTGCGAATACGATTATTCCACCGATCAGTTAAATATAAGGTGGTGCCAGCGCTATTGATTGTCAGACTAGCAATAGAACTAAACCGAGCCTGATCGCCTGCGTCCTCCCGGTAAGCATCCACTACGCTCCCCGCCATAAAAGAAGTATAACCATTACTCATACTTACTTTGCGCAGAAAATTATTTTCCGCCACATACATTGATTGACCATTGGGAGAAAAAACCATATCATTTGGCCGCCCGAGAAGAGAATTGCTAGGCGAGCCAAATTCATGGCCAAAACGATTTTTTCCGGCCACCCAATCATCTTCGGCATCAGTCGCCCCCGTATCTTTATGAAATTTTTGCACCGTACCAATCCCAGAATTTGCCACGTAAACATAATCACCTCTAGAAGTAATACCCTTAGGATAGTTAATTGTAGACATTACCTCATCGGTAGCTAAAGTCGTGACAGTGTTATCAGATAAATCAATTTCGCGCACAAAATCGGTATAGCCGTTACCATCAGTTATATAGAGAGAGTCGCGAGTTTCATCAAGGGCTACCCCGACTACATTGCGAAACCGAGCGCTTGTTCCGACAGCGTCAACATAGCCTGCCGTACCTGAACCCGCTATTACACTTTTTGCCCCACTACTGACAGTCACTTTTATCACCTGATAACTCCCGCCAGCGGCAACATAGAGATGTTGACCGGAAGAAGTTGGAGTTAATTTTTTTGGTGAGCTGATCGAGCTAGCTACTGTCGCCACAGAACCACCACTAGTAGAAACTTTTTTAATCGCATTATTACCAGTATCCGCGATATAAAGAGTAGAGCCAGAAACAGTTACTCCTTCTGGCTGGGATAATCCATCATCCACCAGTGTACTAACACTGCCATTGTAGATTTTTTTAATTTTGTTGTTGGCCGTATCAGCCACATAAACTGCTCCATTGCTCGCAACAGCTATCCCTCTAGGTAGAGCGAACTCTGCCGATCCAGTCGCCCCATCTTTGTCACCATACGATCCAGTTCCCGCTACTGTGTAGGCTTTATTTGAAGTATTTATTCCGCGAATGACATTATTATAGGTATCAGCGATAATCATTTTGCCAGTAGAGGAAAAGGCGACGTCCTCAGCAAAATCTAGATAGGCACTGTGGGCACTATCACCATCGCCATCATAAACTTTACCTAGATAAGAACTAGTATCACCATAAGCTGCCCAACTGACTACCGGCAACAACAAAAAAACAACTAAGAATACCAGTTGTTTCACAAAAAATCTCTTTCCTAATGGCATAAGTTTTTTTTAATTAGTTTCTTTTGTCGTAATTATAACATATAAAAAAAAGGCAGTCACCCCCGACATACCAAAAAAAATCTATACTGATTCGTAGTTAAATAATCTCTTCTTTTTTCTCCCGCACAAATGAGAACCACTGCTCTATCAATTCCACTAATATTTTGAACGGCGCCTCAATAATAAAATCAAAAATAAAAACAAAGACATTTATTTTAGTAAACTCCTGTGAAATCCAACGCCCAGCCCGTAGAATAGGTAGGGTGTAGAGATCAAAAAGTGATTTGAAAACACCTGTCTTTTTGGCTGGCACCACATATTCCCGCGCTCCTTCTCGCACTCGGAAACCAAAGAAACTAACTAACGTCAAGAATAAGAAAAAGATAATGGCGCTAACAAAATTGAACTCTAGATAATATAAAACTAGTCCAATTAGGCCAAAGGAAATTGTGAACGATATTACGTAGAAAATTTTAAAAGCGATGTTCAAAAACAAACTCTTTTTGTGGGGCGAACGAATATTATAAATAACCGTGTTGTGCTTGTCTTCATAAACCATACTGTATATTCCTTTAATTATCTTGTCGGTGTTTCTCTTGCCCGGTAACTTAATAAAGACAGCCACTAAGAACATCACAAAAGGAGGAAATGTGGTGTTAATAATAATTGGTGTCCATTCAATCACTTCGGCCAAATACCGGTCGGCTGGAATTTCCAGGAGTAACGCCAGTAACATCTTGGTAATAAAAATGTAAACGATGCTACGCACAGCTGCTCGACGCAGGTTAGATTTTCCTTCTTTGTACTTAGCTGCGCATTTGCTCTCAATGGCTGATTGTAAGGCAGCTGGATCTTGCAAAAGTGTCTGGGCTGCTTCTGGATCTTCATTGATCACATCCCGCAAAATCAAAAACAAGGGGGCATATCTTTTCATTAAACGTCGGAAACGTAAAGAGAGAGGATGATTAAGATAATCTTCGATCTCATTTTTAATAGATAAAATACTACGAGAAATATTTTTGATATCTCCCTCTTGTCCAGAGAACCACTCACCATAAGCTAATTTAAACAAATAATACCTAATCGTCGGTAAATCAGACTTTAACAAAGCTCGGTGGGCGGCCACGTATAACAATATTTTCTTGGTCGGTTCGTCTAGGCTGGTACTTTTCAACACCAAACGAGCATCCAAGACTCTAAACATTGCTTCTACGATCGCCTCAACTGGCTTCAGTGATACCAACTCATCTTCTATTTCGCAAGCAGCTACGCCAGTTATCCATTCGACAAACTTTCCTCGCTCTCGACGCTTGGTAAAACTTTGTTCTTCTATTAGTAATAGATATTTATCAATGATCTTTTGGACGCTAGAGATCTTACCTTCTGGCAACTTGTCATTGGGTACATAGCGGGCTCGAATAAGTTCACGGATCAAATTTTCTGCAATTTTGTCCTGGTTCTGATCAAGAAGAATTCTTCTTTTCAACATCCGCTCAATAGCATTGCGTCTTAATAAGTGCTCTTCTTTATAATCAACCATGTTACGCATGCTTTCATACACGTGCGCCATGCGGCTAGCAAAATGATCGACGTGTACTTTACCATCGTCTTCGTCGTCCTCATCAACTTCTTGGTCGACAAAAAAAGAGCCAAGTAATTTTTTTATCGGTTCTGAAATGTAATAAGACATACTATTTAGACAATGTGTAATTAGTTATAATACTAGTTTCTCTATTAATTATTGTCAATCTCCCTTTCCCCGGCCATTCTAGTTGCCGCTTGGGACAAATATAATAATCTGCTATAATTACTGCGCCCTCAAAAATAGGGCAGTGGTTATTTGTATTTCG
Source organism: Parcubacteria group bacterium (assembly GCA_043826745.1). Classification (GTDB taxonomy): domain Bacteria; phylum Patescibacteriota; class JABMPQ01; order JABMPQ01; family JABMPQ01; genus JABMPQ01. Next base: position 66 of record JBDRPV010000038.1, on the reverse strand, counting down.
TTGTTATTTAACGTGTCCTAAAGGATTAAGCTTGCAACCAAAAAACCTCTGGTTTTTAAGGGGTGA
>JBDRPV010000037.1:0-5562 GCA_043826745.1 Parcubacteria group bacterium | reverse complement strand
ACAATAATAGTATTCATCCAGCTATTGCTCATTTTCCACCAATCATTTTGGATCGCCACCTAAATTGTATGCCAGGGGGTCAGAATGTGTTTGACTATTACCAAAGCCGTGATATATCAATCACGGCTCTGAACAAATATTTTGTTCGATTACTAAACTTGGTTATGGAGTCAGTTAGCCCAGAAATTACTCCTTATTCCCGTCCCTCATAAGCCTTCCATCCCGCCTCACGATACTTCTTGGCTTCAGCCGCTGGATCATCCGCCTCGTAAATCCCCCGACCAACAATAATAATATCACTCTCCTGCTCCCCGATCACTTTCTCCGGTGTGTTAAATTGCTGACCGAGATTATCACCTCCGGCTACAAGTTTCACTCCCGGAGTAAAATTGATAAAATTTGGCTCATTCAGCTGCTTTTTCATGGTGATAAAGCCAATTACAAAATCTGGGTTATCTTTAGCCATTTGCAAGGTCTTGGCAGTATACTCGCCGGTCGCTAAATTACCCTCCGAGCTCATCTCCGCCAATAAAAGCAAGCCCCGACCTTTGGGCTCTCCCACTTCTTTGAGACCATCAATAATACCTGGCCCGGGCACGGTATGAGCGTTAACAATATCCGCCCAATCAACAATATGATAAATCCCTTGCGCATACTGCATCTGCACCGTATTGCCAATATCCGCAAATTTACGATCCTCGAAGATCATAAAATTATGCTTTTTCTTCAGTTCTACTATTTTGTTGATCAGCTCCGGAGTAAAGTCAGTGATAATATCAATGTGAGTTTTAACCAGGCAAATCTCTGGGCCAGTTTTATCTAATATATCTAGAAGTTCAGTAGCAGAAGTTACATCTGGCGATACAGCTAGATTGCTTTTTTTCTCCTCCATTAAGCTTAATAGCTTTTTAGCTGTTTGGTTGGGGCACATCTGGGCACGCTCGGCGTAAGTTGGCATATTGGTTTATTTTAATTATTTTTCGCTTTATTCTGCGAAGTTAAGTTAGAATACAAATCCCAGAAAACATAGGTAAAGCAACCTAACACCAACAACACTGCTAAAACAATAAAGGGCGGGGTCAACTGAGGAACACTAATAATACCGATAATGGTGGCGACTGATATGGAAAAGCAGATTATGATTAAAAGAATAAAGGTTGTTATATCAGCCAAAGCCCGATGCTCAGTTGAAAATATATTAGTATTGGCATAACTGAAAGCAAAGTAAGCAAACATTGCCCCTAAGGGAAAAATACTTAAAAGTACAAAAGCATCGACCCCACTTTCGCCCAGTCCTTCCATATAAGGTAGCACCCAAAGAATCAACAGGGTCGTGACCAAGACAACAGTAACATTTTTCAAAATATTCTGCTTGATGATAATCATATTACTTGATTGAATACTCATGTGTTTTATTGTTCGTTCGAGTGATATTGACTGCTCACACTTTCAGGTTTGGAATAAGGTTTATTATCCGTTAATACTACCGGGGTTGGCTGACTATCTTTAATAACCATAATACAGTGAACCAGTAAATAGACATACAAAGCAACCAGGGGGGCTAAAAATGTTCCCAGTCCGTCCAGAGCTGGGCTAATAACCGAATTTTCTACATAGAAAAAGCTATTATCAATACCAAAGGAGGTGGGAGTTAAAGTCGCAAATAGAAAACGAGCTAAGCTGCCAATTACGATCGCATAAAAAGCAGCCTTGGCGTAAACTTTCTTGAAAATAAAAGCAAAAACAAATGGCACTAATAAACCTGCAAACATAATATCAAAAGCAACGGAAATTAACGCTCCCGGCGAAGGAAGAAGAATAGCAAAAATCACCGCACTGCCCGCAACTGGAATCAAAGCTAGACGAGAAAAATAGAGGTGAGATTTCTCCGACTCAACCGAATTATTTTCTCCCCAGCGTAGATCTTTTTTGATATTAAGTAAATTATGAGCCAAAACATTGCCCATACTTAACATCGCCCCATCGATAGTCGATAAAGAGACGCCGATGATCCCACAAGTCAAAAGCAAAACTACTATCGTCGGCATTGTCTCCAAGGCAAAAGCCATTAATACTGGAGTCTCCCCGGCTGGGACAAAATTTAACCATTGCAATAATAGAGGTAGAATAGAAAAAGGAATGCCTAAAATTAAAGTTAAGACACCACCCAGAAAACAAGCTTTGCGTGCCGTGCCAGCTGATTTGGCGGCCAGAACCCGAGCAATAAAATCAATCGCCAGTAAATTACCAAAACCGAGAGCAAAAATGGTAGCCCAGTTAATTAAAGCTCCATCCGCATTTTGGGTCAGTTGAGTTAAGCTAACACCAGAACTGAATATCTCGGAGTTGAAAAGCTGGCCAAAATCGTACTTGTAAATTAGATAGCCAAAAGTTAACAGGCTACCCACCACTAATAAGGCCACTTGGAAAATGTCCGACAAAATATCTGACAAAATACCGCCGCGAATTGAATAAATAACGGCCGCCAAGCAGATTAGCACAACCGATGTCTGATAATTAATATTAAAGAAGAGATTAAGCAAAATGGCGACGGCGGCTAAATTACCGGCCAATAATACACCGAAGCTCAACAACATTAGTAGAGAGGCTAATACTTCAACTGTACGATTATACTTCCGACCAAAAAAATCCGCCAGAGTTAACAATTTAAGCGAATTTAACTTGGGAGCGAAAAACAGTCCCAACAAAAACAAAGACAGAGCCAACCCAATCGGCAAAGCGGCTCCGGCCCAAAAACCGAAATCAAACCCTAGTGACGAATTTCCTAAAGTAGCATTACCATCAATCGACTGTGCCACCAAAGCCAACCCCACCATCAAAAACGACAATCGCCGACCGGCCACGTAGTAGTTTTCTACCTTTCCTTTGACCTTTTTACCCGTTACCCAACCAATAAAAATGGTGACGGCCAAGGAAACAATAATTCCTACTTGGATTAACATTTGTCTCTGATACTGCTTATTTCCGCCATAATTTTAGCATGTAGGGCTGGATTTGCCATCACCAAATCCGACCGTCCTGCCTGCCAGGGATTGCCATCGCTGTCAGTTACTTTTGCCCCTGCCTCTTGGCACAACAGCACTGGCGCAAAGTAATCATGATCAACGCCGCCGTTGATTACGTAAAAATCAATTCCGCCCGTCGCAATATAGCATGAACCTAACATGGTGCTGTAATTACCTAATCTAGCTTTAGTAGTAGTGGCGAAATGTGCCAACACTTTAGCATACAAGTCGGCGTGCGATCGACGATGCGCGCGAGCACAAACCCCAAAAGCGTAATCAATGCCCAGCTGCTTGCTTACTTTTATTTTGCTGCCATTTAGATAAGCGCCCTTGCCCTTTTCCGCGAAAAAGTAGCTATCGGAAATCGGGTTATAAACACCTCCCATAACAGTCTCCCCTCCCCGTCGTAACGCCACCAAGTGACACCAAAACGGAACGCCAGCGGCAAAGTTGCGCGAGCCATCGAGCGGATCAACAACCCAGCGATACTCTGCCTCAGGATTTATAACATCTTCTTGCTCTTCATCTTGAACACCATGCTCGGGATATTTCTCGCTAATTTTTTCTGTGAAAAACTTGCTCAACGCTTTGTCGGCTTCCGAAACCACATCATCGGGATCGAGCTTGGTAGCTGCAATATTTACCCCTTTGGCAAAATAGCCCTTAGCTATCTCGCCAGCGGCGCGGATTGTTTGTTCGAGGAAAGTTTTCATTTACAATTATTTACCCCAATTCTCCGGATCCTTGCTCCACTCCAAGACCGTGTCTTTATCAGCTGCCTTTAGATAGTCATTCTCCGTCGCCACCTCGATCAAAGTGGAAAAGTTGGTCAGAGTATGTAGATTCGCCTTAGCCTCAGCAAAGGCCTTCTTGGCTTTATCAAACTCATAAGTAAAGATAGCTAGACAGTCTTCAACTATCCCACCTGCCTGGCGAATTTCTTCAACCACAAACAAAGTGCTACCACCAGTACTGATCAAGTCTTCGATTACTAGTACTTTTTTGCCCTTCTCTATCACGCCTTCGATCGCATTTTCCTTACCATGTTCCTTAGCTTTACCTCGTACATAGATCATTGGTTTTTTCAGCTCTTCCGCTAACCAAGCTGCGTGGGGAATGCCGGAAGTAGCCACGCCGGCGATAACATCAAATTCTAAATTGTTTTCCTTAATAAGACTGAGAAACATCTCCTTCACTTGCTGACGCTTATCCGGATAAGACATTAACAGGCGATTATCACAATAGATTGGCGATTTGATGCCCGATGTCCAGGTATAAGGGGGATTAGTACTGAGGGTCACCGCTTTGATTTCCAACAATGTGCTGGCAATTTGTTTGGCATTTTCCATTTTTTATTAAATTACTTATAAATTTACTCGCATTTATTAGCCTCCTGCTGACAATAATCTTGGTTGCAAATAAAATATCCGCTTGTTCCTTCTAATTCGGCGGCCACACAATAATTCTGAGGATCTGCGGTGTTGTCTTTCCATAAATAACTTTTTCCTAAGGGGTCTTGGGGAACATTTTCTAAGTGCGTGTAATCGCCGCTGGCAATTTTGGTTGGCATCTCAATACTGGTCAGATATTTAGCATCATCATCAAAAACTAGCTCCATGGCCAAGCCAATTTGCCTAATGTCTGATTCACGTTGAGAGTCGCGCTGCTCCATAGACTTACCAGTATTATACTTATTGGCAGAATTTGAATTAAAATTAACGAACTGATTAAGGTCGACTTTCCAACCGAATATAAATACAGCAGCGGCTATTATAGTTATTACGAACAAGAAACCACAGCAACCACAAGCAGCATAGATTGTCTGGCGATCTTTTTGTTCCATTTTCTTCCAGTTATTATTTTCTATGTTAACAAAGAAGGTAAATCTAGCCAAGTTACTTTACTTGCACCAACGTCAAGCCGCTAATTGTTACTCCTCCTCCTACTAAGATATACCAAGTCAGAGGTTCGTTTAACAAAACTACCGCTAACACCACCGCAAAGACTGGTATCAACAGCTTAAATATTCCTGCCTTAGTCGGCCCAATTTTTTCGACACCATAATTAAAAGCGACAAAAGGGAAAGCCGTGCAGATTATTCCAAATAAAATTAGCCAGAGCCAACTTAGAGAAGAAATATTAAGCAACTGACCTAAATTGCCAAAAAATACATTAATAATTGTCAAAGAAATTGTGCCCACGAGAAAAACATAGAAAGTTATCGCCCAACTCCCATAAAGTTGTAAATATTTCTTGAAATAGATAGTAGATAGGCCAATAAAAAAAGCTGAGGTGATAGCTAGAATGTAGCCTAACAAATATTGTGAAGACAAAAACTTGGAGAGCTGACCTCCCTCCGTCATCACCAAGATCACTCCAGCAAAAGCAATCACTGCGCCGATATAATTCAGAATGCGATTTTTTTCTTTAATTAAGACAGGAGCCAGCAAGGCAATAAAAAGCGGATTGGAGTTTATGAGAATAGAGGCCACTGGGGCATTGGAATATTTAGGAGCCAGCACATTGAGTATTGTTG
>JBDRPV010000036.1:0-4558 GCA_043826745.1 Parcubacteria group bacterium | reverse complement strand
CTGCTGCCAAAGGGGTAAAGATTATCCCCTCTATCACTAATAATTTTGATAAGGATTCTAAATTATCTAAGCTGCTGAAAAATGATGACGCCACTAAACATCATATTGCTGTTATTTTAAACGAGGTAGTTGCTAATAACTATGATGGTATCGACATTGATTACGAAAATCTCGACCCAGCTGTCAAAAATAAATTTACTTATTTTATTACAACGTTGGCAGAGCAATTGCACCAGAAAGAAAAAACTATTTCCGTCACCGTCCAAGCTAAACAATCAGATACACAGTCTTGGAGTGGCGCCGGATCCTCAGATTTCACTAAGTTAGGTGAGGCGGCCGACCAATTTCGGATCATGACTTACGATTACTCCCGCGTTAATACCGCTCCTGGCCCAATCGCTCCTATTTATTGGATGAAAGAAGTAATTGAGTATGCCAAATCAAAAGTCCCCAAGGAAAAAATCGTCGTTGGTATTCCTTTCTACGGTTATCTCTGGTGCACTACTGGCAGCAAAGAAGAATGCAAGAATAAAGGTCTCACCTGGGAAGGAGTTAATAACCTCATCACTAAATACGAGCCAACTATTGAGTGGAATGATGTTGCTCAGACGCCTTGGTTCCTTTACGTTGATGATGATGACAATACTAGAGTAGTTAATTACGAGGATCACAAAAGCCTAGCCGCTAAGTTAGACGCGGTGAAAGAGTTAGATGTCGCCGGAATTGCCATTTGGCGCTTAGGTAGTGAGGATCCGGAAAACTTCCCTACTATCAAAGACAAGCTAGAGAAAAAAATCAGGCCACCGCGTAGTATCCAGGCCATTCCCCAAAATAACGCCATCAAACTCAGCTGGGAGAAATCTAGCGATCCTAATGTCAAAGGTTATCGAATTTTCATCCGGCAAAAATCGTCTCTTGATAGCAGTGACATTGCTCTCCCCACCGATGACCCGGCCTCCACAACCAGCCAACCTGATAGCACTAGTCTCTGGCAAGAAAAACACCTGGATATCTTTGACGCTAACGAGTATCTCCTAACTGGCTTGAAAAACAACAAGCCATACTATTTGTCGGTGGCTCCCCTCACCTGGGGCATAGATGATTCACAAGCTTTCCTGTCTGACCAGGAAAAGCAAAACCGCACTAGCCAACCAATTATTGCTGCTCCAGCTGATCTCCACTACCCCGGTCAGATTGATACACTTAAGATAGAAGACACCGGCACCGATACGGTTGAGCTGAGCTGGGAAACACCAGGCGACGAACAATTCGAGGGTCAAGCGACCAAATTTGATCTGCGCTATAGCGACCAAGAAATTACGGCCGAAACATTCCAAAACGCTACTAAGTACGAGAGCTTGCCAACACCCGAAAAACCTCACACCACCCAAAGACAACGGATAGAAAATTTAGAGCCAGGGATAAAATATTACTTTGCTATTAAAACAGCCGATGAAGCGGAAAATATTTCCGACGTATCCAATGTAGTTTCCACCGAAACAATCGATAATATACCACCCCAAGTCCCAGCTGCTCCCAGCATCTCGGCTCTCGACGGTGAGTTATTCATGCGCTGGGAAACAAGCCAAGATAAGGATCTAGCTGGTTATAAATTATTCTATCGGCAAGAGAAGAGTCACTACAATGTGGTGGAAATCGACCCGGAAAAAACTAACTACACCATTCGCGAGCTAGACAACAATTATAATTACTATGTCAGCTTGTCGGCCATTGATACTCACGGTAATGAAAGTGCGCGCGGTGAAGATGCTATTGGCTACCCCCACAAACAAGAAAGTATCAGCCGGGCCACCGGCTTTCTGGATAGGTCTTCGGAGAAAATAAAGGCCACCTTAGCCACCTTCAGTAAAAAGCTCTTTAACGAAAAGGCTATTCCTTTTATAGTAGTAATATCAGTGATAGTGATCAATTTCTTCATTTTCCAAGGATTGAAACGAGAGATACATAAGCGGCCAGGCAAAAAAGAAAAATCTATCCCGACGGAAAATAAGCCCAGATCTAATAAAGTGATTGATTTAAAGAATGTCAGAAGGACACTAAGATAGAATTTAGATAATAGATAACAGGTTGCGGATTATTAATTTTAAATATTTATCTACTATCTTATATCTGTAATCTGAAATCTATAATCTATAATTATGCAAGACAAATCATTTCGCAACATCAGAAAAAGAGCGCCAGCATCTCAGAAAAACAAACGCCAGCGGAAAAAACGAACAGTGGCGGAGAAAAAAGCGCTCAAGAAAAAAATATTAATCATCGTTGCTATCGCTAGTGGTGTTGGTTTAGTATTAACAATTGGCGTTTTTGCTTACCTGGCTAAAGATCTCCCTAGTCCCGGTAAAATTAACAAGCGCGATGTTGCTGAATCGACTAAAATATACGATCGCACTGGCGATACCCTACTATACGAAGTGCACGGGGAAGTGAAACGAACGCTGGTACAACTTGATCAAGTTTCTGATGACGCCCAAAAAGCAACTATCGCTGCTGAAGATCGACATTTCTACAAACATTTTGGCTTTGACCCTAAGGGTATTACCCGCTCCATTTTCTCCAACGTCACCAAAGACACCCGTGTCGGTGGATCTACTATCACCCAGCAGTTTGTCAAAAATTCAATCCTTACTTCGGAAAAAACTTACTCTCGTAAAATAAAAGAGCTTATTCTCGCTTTAGAAATCGAACTCAAGTTTTCTAAAGAAGAAATACTGCAAATGTATCTCAATGAAATTCCTTATGGCTCTAATGCTTACGGCATTGAAGCTGCTTCACAAGAATTCTTTAACAAATCGGCTAAAGATTTAACGCTAGCGGAAGCTACTCTCCTAGCTTCTCTTCCTCAACGGCCTACTTACCTCTCGCCTCATGGCTCCCATACTGACGAACTCAAAGAACGTCAAGAATGGGTCCTCGATCGCATGGCTGACGATAACTATATCACCAGAGAAGAAGCGGAAGCGGCCAAAAACGAAAAGTTAAACTACGCTGAAGTACAAGGTGGCATTATCGCTCCCCATTTTGTCATGTACGTTAAAGAGCAGTTAGTAGAAAAATATGGCGAAGAAACTATCGAACAGGGCGGGTTGCAAATTCATACTACTCTCGATTTGAACCTCCAACGTATTGCCGAAAAAGTAGTCCCCGAGGGCATTGCCAAAAATGCTCAATATAACGCCAGTAACGCCGCTCTAGTAGCTGTCGATCCTAAGAATGGACAGATCCTAGCTATGCAAGGATCAAAAGATTACTGGGATAAAGCCAACGAGGGTAACGTCAACGTAGCTATCAGGGACAGACAACCGGGATCTTCATTTAAGCCTTTCGCCTACGCTAAAGCTTTTGAAAAAGGCTATACCCCGAATACCATTATTTTTGATCTACCAACCAGCTTCAGTGATAGCTATAAGCCAGAAAATTACGATCGTGGCTATAGTGGACCAGTCAACATGCGCAAATCGCTGGCGATGTCAAAAAATGTCACATCCGTTAAAACTCTATACCTAGCCGGAGTAGAAGATACGATTGAACTCGCTCGCAATATGGGTATCACAACTCTAGGCAGTGCTGATCGCTACGGCTTATCGCTAGTACTGGGTGGTGGTGAAGTGAAGCTGATCGACGAGACAGCTGCTTTTGGTGTCTTTGCTAACAATGGAGTGCGACATGAAAAAACAGCAATTTTGAAAATCATCAACAAGGACGGTAAAGTAGTTGAAGACAATGGCAATCGGGAAGGACGTCAGGTAATAGACGCTGAGGTAGCCAAAATGATCAATGATATTCTGTCAGACAACGGCGCCCGCTCCGGTGTTTTTGGTTCAAGCTCAGCTCTCACTCTTGGTTCTCGCCCGGTAGCAGCCAAAACTGGAACTACTCAAGAATATCGCGATGGCTGGACTGTTGGCTATACTCCTGGCCTAGCAGCTGGTGTCTGGGCTGGTAATAATGATAATGCTCCAATGAAGTCCGGAGCAGCGGGCATCTATGTCGCCGCGCCAATTTGGAACGCATTTATGTCCCAGGCGCTTGATGGTGTTGGTGTAGAACAATTTGATAAAGCCCAAGTACCCAAAACCGAAAAAGCTATTCTTAATGGTCAGCTATCCGAAGAACAAACTGTCAAACTATGTAAGCCGTCGATGAAATTGGCTACTGCGGATTGTCCACAGCATTTGATCGAAGAAAAAACTTACAAAAAAGTACACACTATTCTTTATTATGTAGACAAAGAAACCCCCCAAGGAGCTTACCCTAAAAATCCTCAAGCTGATCCTCAATTTAACCGCTGGGAGGGACCGGTACGCAGTTGGGCGGAAGGTCAGGGATACAAGTCAGAGGATCCACCCACGGAGACTGACGACATGCATACCCCAGATAAACAACCGACTGTAGAATTTTCTACTCCAGCAGACAATAGCACTATAACTACTAGTACTGCTACCGCTACCGTTCAGGTATCATCGGCTATGGGAGTAAAAAAAGTAGAATTTTATGTCGATGACACTAAAGTGGGAACTGACTCGACTGGACCTTA
>JBDRPV010000035.1:0-2009 GCA_043826745.1 Parcubacteria group bacterium | reverse complement strand
ATCCCCCTTAAGCATACTGCCAACTCGGCCGCGACGATGTTATTTCCCGAAACTCACTTTACTATGGTGCGAGTAGGTATTAGTCTATATGGTTTCTGGCCATCACCAGAGACACGGCAAACAGTGCAGGAAAAAAGTGGGCGCCTAAAGGATTTTTCTCTGCAAACCGTCCTTATTTGGAAGACAAAAGTGGCTCAGGTCAAGAACATCAAGGCGGGAACGGCAGTGGGTTATGGTTGCACGGAAAAGGTGAAACGAGATAGCCAAATAGCGGTGCTACCAATCGGTTATTGGGACGGCTACGATCGAAAATTATCCCGGGTCGGTGAGGTGTTAATTAAGGGTCAACGTTGTAGGGTGTTAGGACGAGTATTTATGAATATGACGGTAGTTGACGTAACTGATTGCGGGGAAGTAACGGTGGAGGACGAGGTGGTTTTGTTGGGCAAACAAGGCTCAGCCGAGATTACCGCCAACTCACTGGCCGATAGGATTGGGACAATCAATTACGAATTTGTTACTAGGATTAATCCTCTGATTAAGAGAGTAGTAGTATAAGCACAGATGGCCTGGATCAATATGAATAAACGGAAGAAAAAGCTATTTCGACGCAAGTCCCGTCGGGGCACTTTTAATGAGAAAAAAAGTAAGTTATGGAGTAAACAAAAGCTGAGAAGTGATCTTTATTACCGTGATCGAGCGTCTCAGCGAAAAAAGCGGGAATGGCTTTCTTCGACCCTGAAAAAAGTATACTTACTTGTTAGCATCGGCACTTTATCTTTTTTAATCTATTTTCTTTTCTTCACTAATTTTTTCCGGGTAAATAAAATAATTCTCATTGACAATGTTGAAGTGAGCCAGACGGAAGTCGAAAAGGTGTTTGATAAATTTCGGGAGAGAAAAAGGCTATGGATACTGCCAGCGGATAACATTTTTTTGTTGAACAAGGATGATCTAAATAAGTTTTTAATAGCGGAAATACCTCGCTTGGAACAAGTAGAAATAGAAAAAAAGTTGACTGATATGGTAAAAGTCAAAACTAAAGAGCGACAGCTATTACTGGTTTGGGTGGCTGGCAATGAGTTACATTATGTCGATCAATATGGCAGTGTTTGTTGTCGAGCGACGTTGGATGAGGTAGTGGAGCGGGATTTACCCTTGGTCTATGATTCTAATGATCGAGAGGTATATTTACGAGAAGAAGTAGTTACCCGTAATTTTGTTGGTTTTTTGCAGGATTTGCATCAGAAGTTCCCACAGCAAGTTGATGCGGAAATTAAAAAGTTTTGGGCGCCTTCTATTCTAGCTAAAGAAGTCCACCTGGAAACAGAAGCGGGTTGGCGAGTTTATTTTAGCATCGACCGCAGCGTTGAATCTCAGTTAGGCGACCTGAAGATCGTCATGGATGAACAGATCAAAACGCGAATCGAAAGAGTCGATTATATCGATCTTCGCATTGACAATTGGGCTTATTACAAGTATAAGGAGTGAGGTGTGAGTTTCCAGTGTACGGGTTTACCTGTTATAAGTAAGGGCTGTCGTTTTTTTAATTTGTAACTGGCAACCTGTAACTCATAACATACTTTATGATAAAAAATATCATAAAAAAAGCACAAAAAGTTAATATTTGGCAGGACAAACTACTCCTAATTTCGGTTATTCTAGGTGTGCTGCTTAATTTTGCTATTTGGATGGTCTTGGCTCTAAAAATCAAACCCAGCGTTTATCCCATTCCACTCCACTACAATATCTATAGTGGGATTGACGCCATCGACCTGTGGTACAAGTCATTTGTTATTCCGGCCTTTGGTTTTTTTCTCTTGTTCCTTAATTTTGTAGTTAGCCTCGCTTTCTATCGTCGGGAAAAGTTCATTACCCATTTACTAGCAGTGAGTAATGTTGTTATTCAGTTACTTTTATTAGCAGCCAGCATTGTGATGATCCAAGAAATATAAAATGATTAAGAATTTACAGGGGTTAAGCATCCACCAAAAAAGAAAAATGCCAAG
>JBDRPV010000034.1:0-11286 GCA_043826745.1 Parcubacteria group bacterium | reverse complement strand
ATTGATGGCTCCTCATCTTCTGCAGTGGGAAGCGATCAAAGAAGCAAAAAAAAGAGATTTGCAATATTACGATTTCGGCGGAATTGCACCAGCGGACGCCAATAAAAACCACCCCTGGTCAGGGATTACCCGTTTCAAGCGAGGATTTGGCGGGGAAGAGCAGAATTGGGTAGGAGCGTTGGAGTTAGCTTATAGGCCAGGGTGGTATTGGGGGTATAATTTTTTACGAGGACGACGGTGATTTATCCTATACTTAAGTTGGGCTCTACCTTCAACTTATCCCATCCGTCAAATTTTCCTTCCCGCGCGTGATAATATCCTAAGGCAGCTACCATAGCGGCGTTGTCGGTCGAATATTTAACTTTAGGTGTCAATAATTTAGTGTTAGGCAGCTCAGCAGCTGTTTTTTTGTTTAGGACATTTCTCAATAGTTGGTTGGCTGAAACTCCGCCTCCAATAACGATCATTTTAGCTTGGTGTTTTTGAGCTGCTTTTATAGTTTTGGTGGCGAGAACATCTACAACTGCTGCTTGGAAAGAAGCACAAATGTTGTTAACGGCCTGTGCGGAAAATTTATATTTATTTTTCTTGGCTAGTCTTAAGACATCGGTCTTTAATCCCGAAAAACTAAACTCCAAGCCTTGAGTGAGCATTGGGCGAGGAAAAGCATACGAGCGGGAATTACCGAGACTAGCCCGTTTGGCAATGGTGGGACCACCAGGATAGTCGAGTTGGAGCAATTTAGCTACTTTATCAAAAGCTTCCCCAGCGGCATCATCGCGGGTGGCGCCGATAGTTTTATGTTTAAGATGATCTTCCATTAGAACCAACTCGGTATGGCCGCCGGAGGCGATTAAATAAACTAGGGGGAATTTTAGCGCTGTCGGCTTCTTCCCGCCATTTTCTTGTAATTGACTAGCGTAAACGTGGGCTTCTAAATGGTTGACGCCGATAATTATTTTGCTAGCTGCGTAAGCTAAACTTTTAGCAGTATCAACGCCAATTAAAAGCGAGGTGATTAATCCTGGTCCCTTAGTGACAGCGATAGCATCTATTTTTTCCAAATCAACTGAGGCCTTTTTTAAAGCTTGATCGACAATAGGAACGATACTTTTAACATGATCACGAGCGGCCACTTCAGGCACCACCCCACCATAGGGAGCATGCAACTCAGTTTGCGAAGAAACGATATTAGACAACACAAAACGACCGTTTTCAACAATAGCGGCAGCTGTTTCGTCGCAAGATGTTTCGAGGCCGAGGATGAGCATGGGTTTGAATTTGGAATCTATAATATTGAATTTAGAAAAAACATAATCTTTACCAAATTCAATATTCTAAATTCTCGTTTCTAACTCTACACTCCTGGGATTACTTAGTAAAGAAAAAACTCCCGGTTTTGCCGGGAGCTTCAAGAGTTAAAAGGGTTAGTTCTACTTTACCGCCGTCACGTTTGCTCCGCCCTGAAAATCGGCGTAAGCGTTAAATTCAGCTAAGACTGTTTGTTCACTATTGTATTTGACAACTTTCACCCAAGCTTGACCGCCTGAAGTCTGTGAGACAACAATGTCATCTTTACCATCTTCATTATGATCATAAGAAGCGATGTCAACTCCACCGCGAAAGCTAGGATGGAAAGGAAAGATATTAATCGGTCGGGGTTGACCATTTGGCTCGAAAACGCGCACGTGCGGTCCGCCACCAGTACCCGCGCCGACAATAATTTCATCCACCTCATCACCATCGACATCGCCAGCCGCCACGCGTACTCCGCCACGGAAATTAGGAGCAAAGGCAGTTATTTCTGTACTCGTCAATCGACCGTTGCCATTGTAAATTCTCACTTTTGGCTCTCCGTTCGGACCAGCACTGACAATAATTTCATCAATTCCATCGCCGTTAGTATCGCCAGTGGCTACATCTAACCCCGAGCGTTGGTTTTCGCCGAAAGGGAAGAGCTTAGGGAGAATAATGCTGCCGTTATGACTGAAAACACGAGCTTGAGCGCCTCCACCCGGGCCGGCGCCGGTGATGATTTCCTGATATTCGTCACCGTTAATATCACCGACCGCTACCCGCACTCCACCCCGGAAGTCGTCTCCGTAAGCGAGAAAAGTTTTTTCTAGTTCTTGAGTATTTTTATCGAATATTTTCACGTAAGGTTTATTGCCTGGACCAGCTCCCACTACAATCTCTTGCACGCCATCGTGATTGATATCACCTACAGCTATGTCAGCTCCACTTGGAGACTCATCACCGAAGGCGAAGAAGTCCGCTCCTTTAACAGCTTGGCCAGTGGAACCAAATACTCTGATGTGAGCGCTGCCACCTGAACCAGCGCTGGTAATAATTTTACCCAAGTCGTCCGGATCGTAACTAACGGCGTCGTAGCTATTAATAAAGTCAGTTGGGTCATGCCAATTTCCCATTTCAGTAGTAGAACGGTTCAAGCCCCAATAAATCCAGCGCTCATCAACATCTACATAAGCACCCTTATGAATACCAAAGTGTAGGTGTTCGCCCCAACCACCATTTTCTCCAGTATTGCCCAAATAGCCTATTTTTTGTCCTTTATTAACAAACTGTCCCTCTTTTACTGCTACGTCGGGGGAGCGCAGATGTCCGTATAAAGATACAACCTTACCTCTACCAGTAATAGTGTGTTCAACCAGAATGACAGTGCCGAACCTAGTATGCTCACCAACATGCTTGACGTAGCCATTACCAATGGAGTAGACGGCTGTGCCGGCGGGAGCAGCTACATCTTCACCCAAATGGTAAATACCACCTCGATCATCACCAAAATCGGAAATTACTGAGTAGTTTTTGAGTGGATAAACAAAACTATCCGCCGTAGTACCAGCGAATGAAGCAAAAGGCCAGGCAATTAGGACTATTGCCGTTAAACAAGCACAGATACTCTTCAATTGATTTTGTTTTTGTTTTAGCATGATGACCCTTTAATTGCTAAAGAGTCGCACGTCTCTCTGGGGTTTGTTGCTGAATACTATTCCGCCACGAAAGCGTATCTGGCAACAAATCCCTTAGGTCTTTACATTATAGCATGATTGGGTGGTAAAGACAAGATATTATGATTTGGCTATTTTTCTTCCTTATAAGGCGGCATTTCCTGATCATACTTGCCAATGTCGTATTGTTGGAGATGATCTTGGATTGCTTCCATGATGTTGTACATTTCCCGCTTAGTATTGAAGGACTCACAAGTGATGACGAGGGTTGGTAAATTACTCGAAGCACGAATCAGACCCCAAGCTCCGCCCTCCAGAACAAATCTTACGCCGTTGACAGTAATTAGCTCCTCAACAGTTAAGCCAGCGAATTCCCCCCCCTTTTCTTTCAGGTTCTTAAAATGGGCAGTGACTTTATCAACAATTTCATATTTTTCTTTGTCATCTTTGACCGCTGGACTTAAAGTAGGTGATTGGTAAGAGCTTGGTTGGTCGGCAATCATAGCTGAGAGAGGCTTAGCGGAATTAGATAGAATAATAGCTATCCAGGCAGCGGACAGAGTGCCATCATCATAACCCCGGCCGTATTTTCCCCGCAGGAAGAAATGCCCACTGCGTTCAAAGCCAGCTAGCGCATTATGCTTTTGAGTGGCCGCTTTGATATAAGAATGACCAGTTTTCCAGAAGATAATCTCAGCTTTATGTTTTCGCAAAACGGGATCTAAAGTAGAGGCACCAGTAGATTTAACGTCGACGATAATTTTCTGTTTGGGTTCGGGTGTATTTTCCACTAAGTAGCGAGCGATAAATAGCCCGGCGCGATCAGCAAATATTTCTTTACCATTTTCGTCTACTAGGCCGAGCCGGTCGCCATCACCGTCAGTGCCAATGCCAAAATCCGCTCCCACTTTGCGTACTTCTTCACCTAACAACTCGAGAAATTTTAGATGCTCCGGATTAGGATTAAAATTAGGGAAATCCCAGTCTAATTTATTGTAAATGGGGACTACTTCAAAGCCTAGTTTAGTAAAAAGTTCCTCTAAATATATACCTCCTCCACCATTACCGCCCGAAACCACAATCTTCAATTTCTTCTTCCCTAAGAAAGGCTTTACTTTCTCTTCGGTGTCCTTTAAGTATATATCTTTAAAATCGTAAATTCTGGCGTAATTACCTTGGCCGGATAAAAACTTTCCAGCATAAACCATCTTTTTGTATTCAATAATGTCATCAGGCTCGAAAGTCTGAGAAAGTCCCTTAGCGATTTTTAATCCCGCCCAACCGTTATCATTGTGGCTAGCTGTGACAATAACTCCACCAGGTAGGTCAAAGTGGTATTGGGCAAAATATAATACGGGAGTAAGTTGGGTGCCGATATCAACCACGTCAACTCCAGTGGATAAAACGCCGGTAATAAAAGCGAAAGCCAGACCGCGGGAGTAGGAGCGATAATCATTAGCGACTACAATTTTCTTTTGCTGGAGTTTCTGTTGGACGTAAGTGCCGTAAGCTTGCCCTAATACACGATAACCGTCAGTATTTATACCGGCGAGAGTGGTTTTATCGCTATCAGTTATTGTTTTAATGGGATTGCGCAGGTCGTATTCCCGGAATAATGACTCAGCGATTACGGGCTTGTTAGCCCAGTCGTAAGATTTATATTCACAGTCTTTGAGGATTTTTTCTTCTTCCATTGGTTTTAGATAATAGATGTTAGATTTCAGATATCAGATGACAAATTTTAGATATTAGATTGTAGATTTCAGACCATCTAATATCTGTTATCTATAATCTGCTATCTATCTTTTCGAATACCAATCCGTAGTGATATGGACCGACATTTATTTCTCGACCAAACTTCAAGTCAATTGCCTCTGCCTGCCGGCGAATGATATCTTTGGAGACTCTTAGTTCAGTTCCTGGTCCGAGGGGGACATTGGTGCTTTTCCAATCGATAATGACTATTTTACCCTTATCTTTGGTAATCCGCTTAGCTTCAATTAGAATCTGTTCGTGTTTTTGGGTCTGGTAGAAAATGGCGGCTAGTAAAGTAAAGTCAACTGAACTGGCGGCGATTTTAGTACTACCCGGAACTTCGATGTCGGCCCAGATGGTGGTAATATTTCGTGTTCCCTGCAGCTTTATCTTGCTTTGTAAAGCCGATAGGACAGTTTTTTGAATATCAACCGCGTATACTTTACCCTCTTCGCCGACTTTCTTAGCGGCGGCGAAAGTATAATAGCCACTGCCACAACCTAGATCAGCTACTATATCATTTTCTTTAACCTGGAGTTGTTCGAGAATGTTGTCGGGGTCAATAAATTTTGCTGAAGGAATATAGGGGTCGATAGACATGGTTTTAGGTTAGATATTTATTTTCATTTTGTTGTTCAAGATGGCCGCGACTGGTTTGTATGACTGGCGATGAATTTTGCAAACGCCATATTTTTGTAGAGCTTCTTGATGTTCTTTCGTTCCGTAGCCTTTATGCTGGGCGAAATTGTACTCCGGATATTGTCGGCCAAGCTCAGTGATGATCCGATCACGAGTAACTTTAGCGATGATAGAAGCACAGGCGATGGATAATATATTCTGGTCACCTTTTGTGTGATTGGTCGCGGGTATTTTGTCACTCACGCCGATATTACCATCACAAAGTAGATAATCTGGTGTCAGAGGTAAACTGTCTAGGGCTCGCTCGACTGCCTTGCTCTTGGCTTTGGAAAGCCCCAAAGCGTCTACCTCGGTTGCCGAAGCTTGTCCAGCACTCCAAGCAGCAACTTCAGCTTGTATTATAGCATATAATTCTTCTCTTTTCTGGCTGGAGAGGAGTTTGGAGTCTTTTATATCTGAATTGGCAAAATCAGGTGATAAAATGACCACTCCGCAGACGAGCGGACCGGCCCAGCAGCCACAACCAGCTTCATCGATGCCGGCGATGTGTTGGAAACCTAATTGGCGAAGGCGATTTTCTTCTTGGTTAGTGGGGTAGATGGGCATTTTTTTCTTTTTTGCGGAAGACTATGTTCCATTGGCCTTTACTGTATGAACCGTCTTGCTCATTTTTTCGTTCATCAACTGGTTCATCAATTATTTCTAGGTTACTCAAATCTGCTAGATGCTGGAGTTCTTGAAGAGAGAAGTGATGGTAATTGATTTTATCATGTGGTCTATCCAATACCCACTCTTGACCACCCTGCTTGTTAGTGCTGAGAAGTCGAGCGCGTGGGTTAGACTTATCGTAGCGTTCAGTAGATCGGACTCGTAAAAAAAATAGCCCACCGGGTTTTAGGACACGAGCTGCTTCTAGGAAGGATTTTTCTCCGCCGTGAAATTGGAAAGTTTGGCTACTGACTACTGTATCGAAGCTTCCATTAGCAAATTCTAATTTCTGGTGGTTGCCGTTTTGTAAGTTTATGTGGTCAGAATATTCGCTTGTTCTCTCGGCAGCAGTTTGTAGCATGCTGGGGCTGCTGTCTAGACCAGTAATATTGTAACCGCGCTCAGCTAGGGGTAATATGTGGCGACCGACACCGCAGCCGACGTCTAAAACATCAGGACCAATTTTGCTGCTATGACGACTGAGAAACTTCATAAAATGTGGCTCTGGTTCACGCCAGTTGCCTTCCTGATCCCGACCCCATTCTGAACCTTCGTATAAATCAGCCCCGGCTACTGCCTTTGGTTCAGGCGGTGATGGACTTTCGGTTTGCCCAAGAGGTTCTTTTTGTACTGGCTGCGGCTTCTCGTTAGCTTTCCAGCCAGCCCATTTTAAAAAGGTGTCAAATGGTGATTCTTTGCTCATAAATATAATTACCTTGGTGGACCCGAGGAGATTCCCCGCCTGCCATCGCTAGCCGCGAGGCATAGCGGGCAGGGAACTCCTGACCTTGTCTTATTGCAATAACGATAATAGACTACTGGTGGACCGTGCGAGACTTGAACTCGCGACCCCCTCGATGCCATCGAGGTGCTCTACCAGCTGAGCTAACGGCCCCTGTTGACGCAACAGAAACTACCGAGCCAATTGGCCGGTCATTGTTTTGAGATCTTCAGTAATACTACTAGCTTCGTGTCTTTCGATTTTTTCTCCTTGGCGCCAACCTAAGTAAAGAAATAGGCCAATTACCACCAAAAAAACGCCAATAAAGATAAAACCAAAGCGAAATTTCATTTTGTCAGTAAACATGGATGTTGTTTTACTATGTGCCAAGATATACGAAATTCGAACCTTTTTCTCTGACTCAAAAAATCACTTCGACACCCCAACGCTTTCTAGACAGAGTATAAATCAAGCGAAAGAATAATCAAGACGATCCAAAATTCTCGGTGGATCGAAGTCCTCAGTAGGGAACTACTTGCAGATAAAACACAGTAGCTTCAAGCTAACCGTGTTTTGTTTTCCATTCTGAAACACTAGCTCAAGCGCCTTTCCAATCACTTTCGTTGTATGAAATAATATACGCTGTCCTTTTCCCCCCGTCTCTTTGGATAAAGGCGAATCCCTCGATATCAACCACCATTTTACTCTTATCATCCTGATTATTCGCTGCCTGGAAAATCATTTCTCTATACTGAGGCAACTCGTACTTAAGGCGCCAAGCTTTTTTGTGGCTACGCTCAGCTTCAACTTGTTGTCCCTCCAGATTCTCGGGGAGGGGCTCGAGTAATTTAATTTTATCAAAAAGTTTTACCTTAAAACCATCTTCGAACACCTTTTTAAATCCGCCCGCTACTTTATCAATAGCTGTTTTCAACTTGGGAAGATCTTCATCATCAAATTGTCTTTCCATCGCTTCTAAAAATAGCTGAGCTCTAAACAGAAGGGACGCATAGTTTTTGTACTGCGTCGATGTTCTGAAATAAAACTGGCTCCACTTATTAGCAGGTTGAGTTTCTTCTTTGATCGCTTCTAGATCTATATCTAGAAACCTTTTTAAACCTGGGACGATTACTTCGTTTATATAAAGACAATGAACTGCCCTTTGCGAGAATGAATGATCCCCATTAACTATCCCAAGATATGTCTCCCATTCATCTTTATCATAGGCGCCGCGCGAGTTGACTGGAACTTTTCTAACGGCTTTGGTAAACTGATTCGATCGATTTGCTATGTCTTCCAATTCTGGGAGGGATTCGCTGATAGTACCGGCCAGTTCATCCAGTGATTTGTCCATTTCTCTAGCTTCGACCTGCTGTTCCGCAGTCTCGACCTGTTTTCTTTCTAGCTCTCCCTGCAATACTCCGATTTTCCATTTTAAATTCGCCGCAAAGGCCACTGGTTTAGAGCCTATAACATTTCCCTCTTTCAAGTCTCTTTGGCATTGTCCAATTTCTACTTCGACTCCTAATGTGCTCAGTGTGTTTAGTCTATCCAAAAATTGTTGTTGCTGTTTTGTTAACTCAACCTCCTTTTGTGGCACCCTAGATTGATCGGGTCGAAATTCCCCAATTTTTTTAGGCATGTTTATTATCTAGTTTAAATTAGTTATCTTTCGGGCAAGATGTATCGGTTTGGACCTCCTTTTTACTCTTATTTCAGTGAAATGGTGAAAAACAGTTTCGCCTAACGTCTGTTTCTCCAATTCGGCTTGAATCAACGGAAGATATGTAATGTTCAGAAGTCTTTTAGATCAGAGCTTTTTAAGGCTAGTTAGCATGTATTTTTAAATGATTTCGCTTGGTGCCCTCGGAGGGATTCGTCCCGATCAGATCGGGATTACTCTCTCGCTAAGCGGGGTCGCAAAACCTCTAAAATGCCCTCGGAGGGATTCGAACCCCCAATGACTGGTCCGAAGCCAGTAGTGATATCCATTTCACCACAAGGGCAGTCTCCATATACCGGTACCAGTAAGTCTGAGGTTAGCATACGTTGTCAAATTTTTCAATGGTATTGAATTTATCAACAGAAACATTATGCTAGAAGCAATACTTAAATGCGCAAATGACTAAACCAGAAAAAATAGTTTTACTTATCCTTGATGGTTGGGGTTATCGGGAAGAAAAGGATCATAATGCGATTGCGCAAGCGCGCACTCCCAATTATGACCAGCTTTGGCGTGATTGTTCACATGCGGTGCTAGAGGCAGCTGGCTTGTCAGTTGGTTTGCCAGTAGGGCAAATGGGCACTTCGGAAGTTAACCATATGACTATTGGCGCCGGGCGAGTAGTTTTTCAGGATTTGATGAAAATAGATCAGGCGATTGAAAAAGACAACCTGGCCTGCAACGAGGCGATTATAAAAGCAATGAAACATGTGAAAAAGCACCAAAGTTGTCTCCATTTACAAGGCCTAGTTAGCAGCGGCGGAGTACATTCGCATCAGGAGCATTTTTATGCTTTACTATCGTTGGCTAAGCGAGTAGGAGTGTCGCGGGTAGAGGTACATGTCTTTACTGATGGGCGAGACACGCCCCCCCAGAGTGCCCTCAAATATGTGCGCGAACTACAAGATTTTATGGATAAATTGGGTCTGGGCCGAATTGCTTCGGTTACTGGTCGCTATTGGGCGATGGATCGGGATAATAATCTGGAGCGGACGGAAGCCGCTTTTGCTGCTATTACTAAGGGAGAGGGTCGCAAATATACTTCTGCCCGGGAAGCGATTGAGGATGCCTATGATCGTCAGGAAACAGACGAGTTTATTAAGCCTTCTATCATTGAAATGGAGCTGGGCGAAGAAGGTTGTGTGGGTTCCAATGACGCGGTGATATTTGTTAATTTTCGCTCTGATCGGGCGGTGCAATTATCGCGAAAGTTCCTCGAGTCAGATATCGCCAATCTAGATTACGTGACGATGTCGCAGTACCGGAAAGAATTTAACTGTCGAGTCGCTTTTCCGCCGGAAAAAGTAGTCAATACTTTGGGTGAGGTGATTTCCCAAGCGGGCTTAAAACAACTGCGCGTCACCGAAACAGAGAAATTTAACCACCTCACCTATTTTCTTAATTGCAAAAAAATGGCGGCGCTAGAGGGAGAAGACCGGATAATGTTAGATTCCTATTCTGATATTGCTACTCACGATGAGAAGCCGGCCATGCGCACACCCGATATTGCTCGTGAGATTATTCAGGATATTAAAGCGGGAGCGCACGAGGTGATTTTTAGTAATTTGTGTAATGGGGATATGATCGGGCATACAGCCAAGATTGAGCCGGTAAAAAAAGGAGTGGAGGTGATCGATCAAGCTCTGGGCGAGATTGTGGAGGCGGGGCTGGCTGAGGGTTATCATATTATTATTACGGCCGACCATGGTAATGCCGAGGAGGTGTTTGATACGGGGACGGGTGAACCGGTGACTAGCCATACGATCAATCCAGTGCCGTTTATTTTGGTCAGTGATAAATATAAAGTTGATCGGCAGGAGGGTAAGCTGTCGGATGTGGCGCCGACAGTATTGCGGATATTAGGTTTGCCACAGCCGGCGGAGATGACGGGGGAGAGTTTAATAGCACAAATTTGACACAGATTTGAACCCGTCCGCCTCGCAAGCGAAGCGTTGCGGGCAGGCAGATTTACACGAATACGCAAATTTTATCCTGAGCTTGTCGAGGGATCAGTGTATTCGTGTGGATCTGTTTTAATTTGTATGAAATCCGTGTTGTATAAAAAAAGAGCCGCGCGTTGAGAGCGTGGCTCGGGAAAGGGCGAAAGGGCGGAGGAGTCAACTTCAGTTGTAGTACAGCGTGTATGTACACCTGAAGGAGAGATCAATAAATCGCGTCAGCCGTTTAGTAGCCGGCTTCAACCACCAGGGGGTGAGAGATATTTCAATCCGGCCCTGGTTGGCTCCCGACTTGATGCCGGCTCCCTCGAAGCCGAGGACAAAGAGCCTCGGCTCGCCGAAAGCGTCCTTTTCGTAGAGCGTCTTCGGCAAACCGCAGTTTGCCCACATCGCCCCTGCCGCAGTGGCCTTTCCCTTCCAGACCACCTTCTTGATCTTGGTGGCCGGGTCGGAGGGATCGACAACCGAGACGATCTTGAGCTCCTGCTCGGTCCAGCCGTTGCATTTATACAGACCGCCTCCGAGCAGCCCGACGACTACCACTGCCACGACCACGTCCGTGATCGTTAGCGACGACATCACCCACTTCACGATCCCTATCGACGCCACCCACCCCAACACGGCCTCGATGGTTTTCGGGCGGGTGGCTACGAGGCCGGCCACAATCAGCACTCCAACGATTACAATTACGACCACATTTGCGGTCGTCAATGACAGTACCCAACCTACTATAGTTCTGACGATCTCCATGTTCTATCTCCTTATCGCGATTTTTTGAAGTTCGTTCCATATTACGAATACTATATAATAGCA
>JBDRPV010000033.1:0-4903 GCA_043826745.1 Parcubacteria group bacterium | reverse complement strand
TTATGATCAGCTAACACACCAGCGATCATGGCCTTAACGGCTGCTTCAATATGCTGGAGCAGAGCTTCATACATCTTTTCCTCATCATAATTTTCTCTAGTCATGCCAGCCATAGTGCAATCAAATTCCTCTTCTGTTAGTCGAAACTGCCGCAAATGTCGATTATCTTCTTCCTCCTCATCCCGACCACTATGGATAACAGTATAAACCCCCGGTACTTCTTGCAACGCCAACTCTAAAGCTAGTTGTCCAGTTTGCGTAATAAATAGCGGAATCTCCAGGCGACTTCCGACAGTGAAGAGAGTGTCAATGTTCTCACAGGCTCCAGTTACGCCAACTATGGTTGGAACCTCGACATACTGCAAGCCAACTTCTTCGTAGTGTTTTTGACTGGCGCGGAAGAACGTGGAGACAATACCAATCACGTTCTTAAATTGTTCATCGTACGGCAGTGGTGTTTTCATGTTTTTGCTTGTTACTTGTTTAAAAAAATCCCCCCAAAATTAGGAGGGATAATACAACCATTGGTCGAGCTTATTAAGTCAACCGCTTGGTAATAAAATTCTACTTTTTGGTAATGTGTGGCTATTTCTTTATCGTTAATTTATTGATAGTGTTTTCCGCCACATCAAGGCTCGTCACCATCGGGATGTCCTTCTCAAGTGCTTGCTTGCGAATTTGCTGGCCGTCAGTTAGTGTTTTCTTCTTGCGACGATTTGGAATATTAATGATTAGGTCAAATCGTTTGTGCTTGATAAAGCCAGCTAAATTGGGCTTTTTATTTTCGGAAAGCTTATAGAGAACAGTTACTTTTAGCCCGTGCTTCTCAAAATACTTAGCTGTCCCCTCAGTCGCATATAGCTTTACCTTTAGCTTTGACAAGCGTTTGATGTATGGTAACAATTGTTCCTTATGCTCATCCCGACCGATACTAACTAAGATATTCTTGCGCACGCGCTTGGACATCTTCATCTGCAGTGTCCAAAGCTCAATGAATCCGGGAGCCGCATTTTGATTAAATAGCTCTGATTTCATGAAAGTCGCCATCTTCTCGTCAAATAATGCATCCGGTGCTTTGACGGCTACCACATCACAATTACCCTTATACATCCGCAAGGTCACTGTTCCATTTACCTTAGCATTTACCTTATCAAGATAGGCATTCAAACTATCCATCAGCGGCTCATACCACAGCCCCCCGTAACAAAGATAGGCCCATTCCTGATCAATCAGGGTCTTAAATTTATTTTCTCGCCGCGTACACATGTATTTTTCCAACTCTTTGTGGGCAGTAATAATCGAATGTCCGGCCGGCATCTCATAGATACCTCGCACCTTGAGACCAACCACGCGGTCTTCCAAGTGGTGAGAAATCCCCACGCCGTGCTTGGCCGCTACTTTGTTAAGCTTGATAATCAAATCGGCTAGCTTCATTTCCTTACCATTGAGAGACACCGGAATACCCTTAACAAATTCCAACTTCACTAATTCCGATTTATTAGGCGCTTTCTCTGGTAGAGTGCTAACTTGTAATATTTTATTCAGCGGCGGAATCAGAGCCGGATTTTCAATCTCGCCTCCCTCACCCGTCACTCCCCACATGTTATCATCCCAAGAATAAGGCACCGGGGTGGTTTTTTTCACGGGAATATTATGCTTTTTGGCATAAGCTATTTCTTCCTCCCGACCCATCCCCCACTCCCGCACCGGAGCAATTATTTTCATATCGGGATTGAGAGTAATTATCGTTCCTTCAATCCGCACCTGATCATTCCCTTTGCCCGTACAACCATGAGCAATCGTATCCGCCTTTTCTTCCTCAGCAACTTGCACCGCGATCTTGGCTAGTAGTGGCCGACCAAGCGGCGTAGATAAGTAATATTTGCCCTGATAAGAGCCGTTGGCTTTTATACCCTTGGCAATATATTCATCCGCAAATTCGTCCTTGGCATCGACGACAATACTTTTTAGCGCACCAAGATCCAACGCCTTTTGCTTCACTTCTTCCAGATCATCAGCCTGTTGGCCAATATCAATACAGAGAGCGATGACCTCTGCTTTATAAACATCCTTGATCCACTTGAGCATCACCGAAGTATCCAGTCCCCCCGAAAAAAGCAGGACCACCTTCTTTACCTCGGAAGGTTCCGGCTCATAATAACCAACTTTGACATACTTGTGTTTCTCTTCCATTTATTTTTAGAGATTAATTAAAAAACTTTATAGTGGCCGAATCAAATTCCATGTTATGAATGCCCAACTTCTCTCTTTCTCTCCGGGAGATATCACTCACCAAACCTCTGCCTAATTTGTCTTTATAAAATGAATAATTGCCCCCAGCTTCTTCTGGATTATCATTGGATCCGACTACAAATGCAAAACCTAATTCTTTTATCCGATCGAGCTCTGTGTAAAAGCCAGTTGCTACTCCCTTGCCCCGCTGGCTAGGCCGGTCACGGTAATTGAGAACCTGTATTCCTTTTCTATAACTCAACGGTAAAACTTTCATTTCTACCAGTAATACTAATCTGTCAGCTGTACTCAAATCTCCCTCAGCTTGAACATGCTCCACAATACCTCTCATGTCATGGGTTAGAAAATGATCAAGTACTACTCTGTCTTCGTGAGAAAATTCTGTCCGCTCCGGCTCCCCATCCTTTTCTACTACCAGAAAGCTTGTGGCTCTCTCACCTGAGACTAGTGGCACCACCTCTACCTGCCAGGAATCATTTGCTAGCTCAAACAATTGTTCCGGCACCAAAGAACGTAAAACAGCTGGGGGAATATTCAACTTATTCTGATGTTCGGGGTCAGACACATGCTCACGCCACTGAACAGCATCGCCCGCTCTAATATCTCTAATTATTTGTCCCTTTTCCGGCACTATTTCCTCTTCAGCTCCTCGGTTGGGAAGTTCACCTTCGACCATAGTTACTAATTAATTATTCAACCAGCTCCAATATTTTTCGCCCATTGACCGTCGCGATATCCAACAACTTATCAAAATCAAAGTATCGACAAGCGTCGGCTAGTGCTCTCAATTCAATCCACATATCAGCATCACAAAAAGGATTATAGAAGTCAGCAATGTCGTCAGTGCCTAGCGCTACCAATAAGCCAGCATCTAACATTTCCGGAACATTAGCAATAGAATTATGAATCGGAGCAGTATATTGATCTAACTGAGTCATGTTAATGACGTTGGTAGGACAGACAATCACATTCATACCTAAACCGACCATTTGTTGATAAATCTTTTGCCGATATTCTTTGGGTTGAGCCGAGACAGAAAGAACATGGATGGCAGTTACTTTGCCTTCATAGCCATGCTTCTTAGTATACTTGATCAACTTTTCCGTATCTCGCTCGTGCGGATTATTCTCTTGATCAATGTGAACATGGACACGCTTGCCCAAATTTTTGGCTATGCTAAACAAGTGGTCATAATGTTTATCATCATCCGGTCTATCAAATGACGGTAGTCCGCCGACAAAGTCTGTCTTGGCCGCGATCTCTTCGTATAAATCTCTAGCTTTTTTATCATTCAATCCCCCTAGCGGCTGAGGAGCGGTGTATAATTTTATTTTATCTTTGTATTCTTCTTTGACTTTGTTGGCTGCGTCAATATTTTTGTGGCCAACCACATCATAAGCGTCAATGAAGCTCATGGCCGCTTGCGCTCCTTGTTCAATTAGACTATCCAAAACCCTTCTGATTCTCTCCTCAACTTCTGCCTGAGTAGAATTTTTTTTAATATCATCACTCATTCGCCATTTGGTTTCCATCGTAACCATACTTTGGGCAAGACTTTTCTTACTAATAAAATAAGATTTATCAAAATGCCCGTGAGCATTCACCCAGCCACCTTTAGCTTTTACTGCCTCCTGAAATTGTGATCTCAGATCCCAGCTTTCCATCTGATAAATTTATGTTCTCAAAAAAAATCACCCTCTACACGGGTGATTAAAATGTCAAATATTTAATTTCATTGGTCAGTTGTGGAAATAATTTATATTCCTTCTAGTTTAGGTCAACTTGTCAAAAGTGTCAAAAGATTTTTGTCCACACTCGAGCTTTCAGCGCTTCTCTACAAAAACCGGACTATCACTCAAAACAATCTCACCCGCTTCCTTTTCTTCACTCTCTCCGTAAATATCAGTGACCAAGACCTTGCCCGTTATCCCCGCTGGCAATTCCGCCTGACCCCATAATACATAAACTGATTTTTCACCCGAGATAAACTTATACTGCCCCACTGTGGAAGTTGCTCCATCATGCCGATTGGGGTTTTCATGATATTCCTCTTTAATCGTCTCGATCTGATCAAAGCTATTAAGTTTATCTACCAGATTTAGATAAACTTTATGAGTGGAGCTATCCAAAGCAGCCGGGTCACCTTCTTTAAATTTCTTCTTTTTCTCTTCTTCCTCCATATCTACTGCATCAGGAGATTCTTTCTCCTCCGATTTCTCCAGCTCTTTATCTGGCTTAGTGTAATGATCTTCCTCGTCCCAATACAACCAGTTTTCAATGTAAAATAACACACCCGCTCCTTGCGCCAAAGAAAACGCCGTACTTCTAGCCATCAGTTTTTCCCAGCCCACTACATCCTGAGGCTTACCCATTAGATCCCCATACTGTACCTCCGTAATCCAAATCGGTTTATCTCTAATATCATACTGCTCCAAAAACTTTTTATATTTTATCATATACATATCGTCTCGACGCTCATCTGTATTAATAGTATGCATATTAGCAATATCGAAATAATTGCCGCCGCCATTGGCAAAAACCGGCTGCCAAAAATCTTGAAATTCTTGATTCATCCCCGCCATCCCCGCCGGAAGAACTTTAGCTTCGGAATCGACTTCTTTTATGGTCTGATATGAAGCTTTGAGAATAT
>JBDRPV010000032.1:0-4653 GCA_043826745.1 Parcubacteria group bacterium | reverse complement strand
TAAGAGAGTTGATAAAACAGGTACCATCGCTAGTGTAAGCAACATCAATGTTCTCTAATTTACTACGGGAAATGGCTAAGCAAGCTTTTTCTATATCACTGGGCATACCTAAGGTGTCAGCGATATGAGAGGGCTCGAAGGGGATCAGGCCAAAAACAGTTTTCTTGTTGCTAACCTTGCTTTTTAAAATGGCGTTGATGGTGTGGTAGGCGGTGGCATCATTGCCAACTGCAATAATGTTATGATGTCGTCCACTGATTAAAGCGCTATCGACAATACTGTTGATAGTATTAACAGTACCAACTTCACCCTTATCATTAAGAATACCAAGTTCATTTAGTTTGGCCTGCATTTGACCAAATTTCTTGGCATTTTTTTTGTTGCCCACCAGCTTATCGTAAACGTAAAAAAACATGACTAGTGGTAAAGTATTTTATTATTGTTCTCGGACGTCAACTTTTGGGAGGGGTGTTTTTTCTTTTAGTTTTTCGAGGGGAGAAGTATCTTGAGAGTTGTTATCGCTCATATTACATTGTCCGGAGAAATTAGCCCCAGTAGCAATAGAAAGAATTTTAGCAGCAATATCTCCAGATATTTTACCACTTTTTTGTACCTCAAGCCTCTCAATTGCCTTAACGCTGCCTTGCACTGTTCCAGAAATAGTAACGTTATTTGCTTCTACGTCCGCCTCAATATTAGCGCTTTCTTCGATGAATATGTCTCCTTTAGTTACTACTTTACCAGCTACTTGGCCGTAGATCTTCATATTATTTTGGCCGATCAAATCACCTTCTACTTTGACCGAAGCACCGACAATAGTTTCGACATTTTCTTTTGTTTCTGGGGATTGTATTTCTCCTTCGTTGTTTTTAAACATTTAATTCTTTTTAATTAACTTAGGAATATGAATTTATTTGCGCAGTTCTACAGTAGCAGTGAGTGAGGGCCAAACAAAGAACGAAGCCTTTTATTTCTTTTTGTCCTTTTCGTCTTTGCTTTTTATTTCCAATGCCTGTTTACCTTGATAAGTGCCACAACTGGTGCAAACGTGATGAGGCAATATTGGCTCCTGGCATTGCGAACAAGTATTAATAGCTTTTGGCGATAAAGCATGATGGCTACGTCGCTGGTTGCGCGCTGATCTAGTTGTTTTTTTCTTGGGAACAGCCATTATTATAAATTAATTATATTATTGTCAACGACGCTACTTCGTCTCCACTTTGCAATTTCATCACCCGTACACCCTGCGTTGCGCGCCCTTGCTGAGAAATTTGCTTTAAAGTAGTCCTGATGACTTGTCCTCTACGTGAAATAATAATAATCTCTTTTTTGTTTTCGTCAACTATTTCTCCTAAAATGACTTCACCATTACGCGCTGATATCTTAGCAGTAGTAATCCCGGTGCCACTTCTTCTTTGTAGTCGGTATTTATCAAGGGCTGTTCTTTTTCCGTAGCCTTTTTTAGTAACAATTAGTAGTTCATTGTCCTTAGCGGCTGTAGTAATTATATCCATTCCAATTGTCTGATCATCCTCTTTCTTAAACCTAATGCCAGCAACTCCGGCGGCTGTTCTACCCATTGGTCTAATATCTCCTTCCGAA
This sequence comes from Parcubacteria group bacterium, assembly GCA_043826745.1. Taxonomy (GTDB): domain Bacteria; phylum Patescibacteriota; class JABMPQ01; order JABMPQ01; family JABMPQ01; genus JABMPQ01. The sequence continues at coordinate 3,051 of JBDRPV010000032.1, read as the reverse complement.
AAACGGATGGCCAGACCCTGAGCAGTAATAATAATAACTTCGTCTTGACCGGAAGTTGGTTCAACCCATTTAAGTTCGTCCTCTTTTTTTAATCGTAAGGCGATTAGACCTGATTTTCTCACTTTGGCAAAGTCTTCAATGTGAGATTTTTTGACCACTCCACCCTTAGTTACCATCACGAGGAACTTGGCCTCCTTGAATTTATCAGAAGAGACCAGAGCAGTCACTCTTTCATCCGCCGCCAACTGCAAGAAGTTAGCGATTGATTGACCTTTAGTGGTACGGGTGGTCTTAGGGATCTCATAAGCTTTCAATTGGAATACTCTTCCTTGATTGGTAAAGAATAACAGGTCGCTAAGGGTGTTAGTAGCAAAAAAATGTTTTACAATATCTTCTTCCTTGGTCACCATGCCGATAACTCCTTTGCCGCCCCGTGACTGGGTTTTGTAGGTGGTTTCCGGTAGACTTTTGATGTAGCCGCCTTCGGTGAGAGTGATAATAACTTTTTCTTTGGGCACCAAATCTTCGGGGGCGAAATCATCCACCGCTGAGGCCATAACCCGAGTTTTTCTTTCGTCAGCAAATTTCTCTCTAATTTCTTGAAGTTCGTCTTTGATAACCGTCAGAATTTTCTGCGAACTCTTTAGTAGGGTTTCTAGTTCTTTGATCAGCGCTTTTTTCTCTTCTAGTTCGTCTTCAATCTTTTTTCTCTCTAGAGCGGCTAATTGGGATAGTTTCATTTCTAGGATGGCGCCGGCTTGTTCTGGGGAAAATTTAAACTTTTTAATTAAATTCTTATGGGCCTCTTCTTTATTTTTTGAAGCCCTAATTGTCTTAATAATCTCGTTAATATGGTCAAGCGCCTTTTTTAACCCTTCTAAAATATGCGCTCTTTCTTTAGCTCGGGTCAAATCAAATTGTGTTCGACGCTTAATGACTTCCTGGCGGTGTTTGATATAGTGCTCTAAGACAGCCTTCAGGGTCAATACTTTGGGCTGGATACCATCAACTAAGGCTAACATGTTAACGTGGAACTTGTCTTGTAGTTGAGTTAGTTTGAAAAGACGATTGAGGGTTTTTTTCGGGAAAGCTTCTTTCTTGAGGTCAATGACGATACGGACGCCGTCTCTGTCTGACTCATCGCGGAGATCTTTGATACCGTCAACCTTTTTGTTTTTAACTAAATCAGCTATTTTTTCGATCAAAGTAGCTTTATTTACTTGGAACGGAATTTCATTCACTATGATCTGAAATTGCCCCTTCTTGTGTTCGGTAATATTTGTCTTAGCTCGCATCACGATGCCGCCCCTACCAGTAGCGTAAACTTGAGTGATTTCTTTCTGGTTGAATATAATGCCGCCGGTGGGGAAGTCTGGTCCCTTAACGTGCTGCATCAGGTCTTCAACGGTACTCTCGGGATGGTCGATCAACTCAACAACACCACTGATAATTTCACCAAGGTTATGAGGAGGAATATTGGTAGCCATTCCCACAGCGATACCAACTGCGCCGTTTAATAAAGTATTAGGAAGTTTAGCTGGTAACACTCGGGGCTCTTTTAGACTGCGGTCAAAGTTGTCGGCGAAATCAACTGTCTCCTTTTCAATATCAGACAACATTTCTTCCGCGATCTTAGTGAGACGGGCTTCGGTATAACGCATCGCGGCCGCACTATCACCATCCATCGAGCCAAAATTACCTTGCCCATCAACCAGGGGATAGCGCATAGAAAAGTCTTGCGCCATACGCACCATCGATTCATATACAGCTACATCTCCGTGCGGGTGATATTTACCCAAAACTTCACCGACTACGGTGGCTGATTTACGGAACCGATGCGTGGATTTAAGACCAATATCCCACATAGCGTAGAGGATACGACGGTGGACTGGCTTAAGCCCATCTCTGACATCGGGGAGGGCGCGCTGGACAATTACGCTCATGGCGTAATCTAAATATGACTCCTGCATCTCCTCGACGATTTTTCTTGATTTGATATGTCCTATTTCCATGGTTGTGGTTCAAACATTGATTTATTTGCGAAGTGAGTGATATCTCGACCTGCCCCGATTTTATTGGGGTCTGCATCGGGACGAACGAACGAGCAAACAAAGAACGAAGCCCTTTATTCTTCTAGCGGCAGACGATTTTCTGGTTTAATAGTAGAACTTTCTTCCATTGGCTGATTTGTATCTTCGGTCATTTCCTCCGGCTTGGGGACTTCATCACTGACATTTTTCAATTTATTTATATTATCTTGAAGCTCATTGTATTCTGTACCGGAAAAGCTTTCTTGCAGGGCGCCTTTTAAATCACTTACGCGTGGTCCGGTCACTTCTTGCTTCTTTAGGTAGTCTTTGGGGATGGCTGATATCCAAATAACGATAACCATTACAGTAATTACCCCAGCTGCTATCCAAAGGAGTTTGTTTTTTTCTGGTCGAGATTTTTCTTGCAAACTTTCCAGCCAGTTCATTAGCGTGAGTAATCAAGTAATTTAATACTGGTTTCTTCAGTAGGCAAATCTTTCTTTTTGATAACTAGTTTAGGCAAAGCTTTTTCTTTTTCAGCTCCCATTTCTGCTAGGAACTTATCAACTGGAGCCAGCTTTTCTTTCACTTTAGGAATACTATAATGCATTGGTATCACCATCCGTGGCTCAATTTCACCAATAACGTCAATAATCTTATTAAGAGAAATGTTACTCGTTCCTACCGGAGCCAATAAAATATCAACCCCGTTAATTCGTTCTACTTGCTTGGGCGTTAGAGTGTGTCCTAAATTACCTAAGTGGCAAATTCTGATACCCTCAATATTAACGATGTAAATAATATTTAACCCCTGCTCTTGCCCTTCTTTATTATCCTGATAGGAAGTAATCCCTTTAACAGTCACACCCATTCTTTCGTATTCCCCCGGGCCGTTGATGACAAAAGGATCATCTCTGAGGGAGTCAATGTTGTTGTTCTCTTTATTGCTATTACTGGCTAAAACAATATCAGCCCGCGTGCGTAAAGGAGTCAATCCACACTCCTTATTGTAAGGATTAAT
>JBDRPV010000031.1:0-7070 GCA_043826745.1 Parcubacteria group bacterium | reverse complement strand
ATAACTACTAGTACTGCTACCGCTACCGTTCAGGTATCATCGGCTATGGGAGTAAAAAAAGTAGAATTTTATGTCGATGACACTAAAGTGGGAACTGACTCGACTGGACCTTATGCCTATACCTACAATCTCAGCGCTGTTTCCAACGGCTACCACACCCTTACCGCTAAAATATATGATATTGTTGATAACACTAACCAAACCAGCATTACTGTTAATATTAAACTAGACAAACCGCCAGTAATCGAATCAATTACTCCCCCACCGGCTATTACTTTAACCAAAAGTGACTTCCCTTACACTCTGACAGCCGAAGCAGTGGCCGCCGCTGGTATCAAAAATGTAAAGTTTTACGCCGCCAGTGATTTAGTAGGAACAGTGTTACCAAAAAATGGCTCAACTTTTTCCATCGGCTGGTCCTACCCGGGAGCTGGTAGTTATCAAGTTTACGCTACTGTTCTGGATACTCAGGATCGAACAACTAGCACATCACGAGCGAGCGTGACAGTGGAATAATTACAGATAGCAGATTATGGATAATAGATTACAGATCATTAAAAATCTATCATCTGCGATCTGCCATCTAATATCTGCTATCTACTATCTATAATCTATCTAAACATGAAACTCCTAATTATCATCACCCACCAAAAAAACACCAAACAACTGGAAGAAGAATTTATTAAACAAAAAATCCAGTTCACTAAGATGGAAACAACGGGCGGATTTTTACGTAAGAAAAATTATACCTATTTTGTTGGCATCGAGGACGATAAAGTAGAATCGATTCTAAAAATCACCAAAAAGACCTGCCGCAGCCAAGATGAGATTGCTGAATCCCCCTGGTTTGTCGAGGGTCAGCCCGGGGAAGTAGTAATACCCGAAAGTCAGACTAGGGTTAAAGTTGGCGGAGCGACTATTTTTGTGACAGATACAGAGAAGTTTGTGAAGATTTAATATTTTTATTATATATTATGAATTCACCGGAGAGGGGGTTTGATACAGCCCCTGTTGTCAATCCCGAAGTGGTGGAAGGAATGCCAGCTGTCCCCGAGGAAGCAATGGAAACAGAAGCACCCTCCGCAGAAACAGACTTGGATAGAGCAGAAACTCTGTTCGACAGTCAGGAAACTTTTGCTAATTGGAAAAATGAGGCTGATAAACGCCTTGATTTAACATTGGAGAGGGTAGATGCTGACAATGTTGGAGAAAATCTCAACCCGGAAACAGGAGAGCCATCAGATTTGCTAACAGAAGCAACTCAAGAAGCGAATTCTAAAGAGTTTGCTATGCCAGAGATTAATCTTGATCCATCACTGACCGATCTGGTTGATAACCCTAAAGGCGTCTTTTCCACTTCGGATTTCCGAGCATATAATCTGCGCGCATTATCAGAGCCCGATATCGATATCGCTCCCATTGACACTACTGGAGAGATGAAGCTAATAACAGATGAATATGGGCAATCAGTCCTAGAGAAACCAGACTTTACTGAAACAATCACATCCAGTCCTTCTACCGACAGCACGGAAACTAGGTTAGAGCCGGATGAAAATGCCCCCGGACAAAGAAATCTTGTTGTAGAAAAGAAAAAAGAACCAACAGAAAAAGAAAGTTCTCTAATGTCACCATTATTGGACGCTGACACACGTTCAATTCAACAAGCTGACCCTAATCTATTGGATCACTATGAAATGGCCAAGAGAGCTAAGAGTGTTAGAGGACCTCGAGAACAAACTGATTTTCAAAAAAGAGACTTACCGATGAAACTACTCGCCAGAGTAGATAATAAAACAGTAGGTACTTTATCCCGTTTTCGTGACAGCGCCCAGAACATGAAAGCTGATTTAGAAAAATTGGCCGAAGATCCACAAGCATTAGAAAAACTTGGTTTTGCTAGAGGAGTAGAGAAACTAGTCCGGGTAGTGCTACAAACAGCGGAAAAAGGTAAAGCTTTAGCAGAAACATTTCGCACCAAGTTAGCCTGGCTAGCAGAAGTTCAGCAGGTGATAGAAGACTCGGCTGAAGATGCACTCTTCCCCCCAGCAAAAAAAAGTGAAGCACCCCCCAGCCAAAAAGGTCTAGCTGCTCCCTCGACGTTTGACGCCGTTCAGCCGAGGTCAGATATTTCACCCACCTTCCACGAAGATAAAACAAAAATAATCACTCCAGAGGAACGAGCCGATAAAGTATTGGCTGATTTTATCAAGGAAATTAAAGCTTATTCTCATTAGACAAAAAGGATGGAAAAAGACAAACTTATCAATTTGATCAAACAATCAAAATTGCCAAGAGATTTGGTGAATAACTTTGTGGACCAAGTTGAAGAAAAAGGAGTCTCGACCGAAACAATTCGGATGATTATACAGGATATTGAAGAAAAACGACTGCAAATCAGAAAAGAGCGAGAATTGGAAAAATTCAAAGCACAGGAGCTGGTAAAAATCGTTGCTGGCAAAAAAGCTCAACTGGAACAAGAATTTAGTGATAAAATAAGTGAGCTAGAATCGGAATTAGACCAAAATTACCAAGAAGCCATCAGACTAACAGAAGAAGACCAACAGCAAGTTATTAAAAATTCGCTGGCAGATTAAGATAACATCTCTGTAACATCCCCTTGTTATAAATAGTCCTGGATTTTCCAGACTTTTTAAATCCAGGCCATCGCTTGACATTTTGGTTCTGTTGTGATACAATATAAAGGTAAATTAACTAGTAAAAAATGGCTGAAACAAGACCATATATAAGGCTCCCAAAAGAAGACAAAACGAGTCCGTTAGAAGTAACTCAGTTCGACAGACCGGGCAGCGTTATGGATTTTGAAGATGAGCAAAAAGCCATCGCCGAAGTAAAAACAGCCTTTGGAACAACGCCAGAAGAACAAGAAAAAGGCTACCAGCAGTTTATGGCCGAGATAGAGGCAGATATTGCTCAATACGAAAAAGATGATTCCGAACAACGGTCACTGCTAGCTCAAAGATCTGAGCCTTTACGGCAAGCTAGAGAAAAGATAGGACCGCGAGTGTCAGCCTTTGATCGGGTGTTGGATAGCGTAAAAAAAGACCCAGCCGCTTTACTTACTGAGGAAACAACAAGCGTTTTCGACCCAGCCGCTATCTCAGCTCAAGCAGAAGTGATGGAATCTGTAGTGAGAGAGGAGCTGGGAGAAGATTTTGTAGAACTAACTCCAGATGAATTGGAGGAAGACCCAGACTACCGAGAGGGAGATGAAGACGATATGTTAGAGTCGAATACTATAGCTTATGAACCTCAAAGTATTGCATCGACAAAAACTAACCCTTTGGGTGTTAGAGGTTTGTTTAGTGAGTCGGATAAAGTAAAAACGACTGAAACAGACCCTAATATTAACATTACCACTGTCGAACCAGAATCAGGCAAAGATCCTAAATTCGATACAGGTGTCAAAAAGCCTGATGATGACGTTCCTAGTCTGCAAGAATTAAGTCGAGAAGCTCGAAAATATAAGGAAAAAGACCCTATTTTTGATGAAGGCATAGATATAGGAGTGGATGATCTGGACAAAGACCCCGTATTTGATCAAGGCATAGATATAGGAGTGGATGATCTGGACAAAGACCCTGTTTTTGACGAAGGTGTAGATATCGAGATGGATGACAAGCCCGTAGAAGCTCTAAAAGCAGTAGATGCTTCTGCCGCTGAGTTGCGTCAAGTTGCTGAAACTGCTTCCAATAATTCCAAAACAAGCTGGAAAGGTTTTATGGGAAGGGTCGGAAGGATGATTGGGAGGCTAACAGGTAGAGAAACTACTGCCCTTGTTAAGCCAATTGATTTCCCCCGGGAGGCGATCCGGCCATTAGCCGAAGAAGTGCCCAAAGTTGTCCGTGAGTCAGAAGAAGCATTGATGAAAAACTTGATACACAATATGAATATAATAATGCAAGACATTCCGCTAAACACAGAAAATCGTCGTGCAATGGCAAATAAACAGCTTCGTAGTTTTTACAAGGCTCGACGCAACTATAACGCTGAAGCTAGAAATATATTGGAAGCAACTGGCGCCGAGAAAATCTTAGAGCATGTCATTACAAATTATTAGTATGAACAAAAACCAACAAAAAATAATCGCCTTTATCAAAAAAGCTAGTTTGTCGACTAAAGAGAAAGATAAACTAATCGCTGTTATAGACAAGAAGGGGCTAACTAAAAAAACTGCGCAAAAAGTGCTTAAAATCGTCCGCGCCGAGAAAAAGCAGCAGCAAAAAGCAGCTCAAGTTGAATTAGCTAAAATGAAAGAGGCTAAACAAGAGATAGCTAAAAATAAATTAGCTATTGATATTATTACTAGCCGAACTGCTAAAAAAATCCAGCAGCAGCAGCAAGAATATGGAGAGAAAATGAAAAAATTAGATGAAAGACTAAACAAAGCGTATAAAACCACTCTTCAGCGAATAGAAAAAAGTCAGCAGCAAACTATTAAAGCATCACTCAAAGATATTTAAAGGGGTATTAAATCCACTACAACCCAAAACTGCCCACACTAGGGGGGCGGTTTTTTTGTTATAGAGAAAACTACTAATGTCAGTTGGCAACATTTTGTTACTGAAAAGCTTGACTTAAAAACTTCCTCCCACTACCGTCACTCCTCCTCTAAACGATGGATGATAAGCCATGAAACCAGCCCCGTCCGCTATCGTAGAAGTAGCTTGACCACTGGTCTCAAAGGCACGCACGTGCGGACCACCAGTTGACCCGGCGCTAATCAAAACCTCCGGATAATTGTCACCATCAATATCGGCCGCTTCGATATTGGCGCCAGAGTTTACCCCGGTACTATAAGCCCGCGCCTGAGTAATAACGGTGTGACTATTATTATATTCATAGACTTTAAACCAGGCCTCGCCATTTTTGAGCTGCGAAACGCCAATTTCATCTTTGCCGTCAAGATCAAAGTCAGCTGCCACCACATCCACCCCCGTCCGAGAATCCTGGTGAAAAGCAAAAAAGGAAATCGGCTTGAGCGTGCCATCCGCTTCGTAAACTCTAATTTGCGGACCGCCGCCCGTACCAGCTCCCACGATCACTTCCGCTCGATTATCACCATCAATATCCCCCATCGCTACCGTACACCCTACCTCGGGTGAACCAAAAGCGTTCCACTCGCCCACTACTGTCTGGTCATTATCATAACGATATACTTTAACATACGCCTGGCCGCCAGAAAATTGACAAGCGGCGATCTCGTCTTTGCCGTCGCCGTCCGTATCACCGGACGCCACGTCAATTCCACCCCGAAAGTCAGGATGAAAAGCGAAAAACTGAATCGGCTTAGCTGTCCCGTCATATTCGAATACCCGTACTTGTGGACCGCCGCCCGCGCCCGCCCCGGCGATGATCTCTGGTACGCCATCAGCATCAACATCACCTAAAGCCAACCGCACCCCACCATTAAAAGATTGATTATAGGCCCAGAAGTCGTTGCTGAGATAGACCCCCTTGGCCGAGAATTTCCTGACTTGCGGACCACCGCTGGAAGCTGGGGAGGTGATTAGTTTGTTAGCTTGGGAAAGATAGGATTTGAAAGCCACGTCGGGGTGAGTAGTAGAATCGGAATCGTCGGTATCTGTATCTGTGTCGGTGTCTGTATCAGTGTCATCCTCGTCGTCGTCGTCGTCAAAACCAGTCGCTAGCAAAGCGAAATAACGAGAATCTAATACATTATAAGCCGCGTTGTTGAGATGAGAGTCAGAGGCACTTTGAGCGAAAGAGGAACTTAAATTACCATTGCTGTCCGCCAACGCTCCATACATGTCAAGAACGGCTACTTGGCTACTATGCTGGCTCTGGAAATCACTAAGCCACTCGTTATATTGCTGATGATTCCATGCCAGATAGCTATCGGTGTCGGCTGATACTTGAGGGAGAGCATTACCAATAATTAGCTTAAAACCGTGCTGGGTAACTACCACATCATAGACACTTTGTACCACACTTTTATTCCGCGCCAGGTTACTAGCCGCGGTGGATTGGTCACCGCCATAAAAATCAACAAAGCAGAATTTGAAAAACACGGCCGTGCTAGAGCTGGCTGGCAAAGATTGGATAATGCTGGTAGCACTATCCACCATATCTTGCCCGTCCCCGCTAGGACCATCGACATAACGATGATACAGAGTATAGCCTTCCCGACTAACCGGATCGCTGTCATCCCAACTCCAGCTCCAATGATCAAACCAGCCCTCCATCACTGAACGACCCATCATGTAGACAGTATCGACGCTAGCTGCTTGAGCTTGGTTGGTGGGGCTGGCCGGAAATACTAGCCAGGCGATTATAAGAACACCGACGAGAATACCGAAAGTACTAAATGTTTTTGACATGTTTTTATATTAGATATTAGATAACAGATTATAGATAACAGATAATAGATTGCGGATTTCAGATAATCTATAATCTGTTATCTATAATCTACTATCTGTCATATCTACCCGATCTGAAACACAATCCGATGTACCACCGGTCGTCCCATCTCTTCATTAATGCCTTTAATAATTAAATGACGCCGCATCTGTAATTCCTGCGCCCAACTAGATCCGATTACCGCCACTGTTAAAATCTTATACTTATAGCGAATAGCCTGCGATTTTTCTAAGGCTGTTTTATTAATGTCAGTTTGCGCTAGTACTTTCGGAAAAGTATCACAAATCCGGGCTGCTTCCACTTGCTTAGTGATGCCCGCTTGGTTGATGGTTTTGGCGATTAAGCCGTCAAGTTTGATTGGTTTAGCCATCGATTTTTAATACTTCTCCTTTGATTACCACTTCCGGATCGATAAAACTTAAATCGGTGGTAGTGATAATTGTTTGTTGTTGATCAAACGTTTCTACTAAACGTCGTCGTCGCTCCTGATCCAGCTCGGAAAAAATATCGTCTAGCAGTAGGATCGGCCGCTCGTTTAATTTTTGAGCGAAAAAGTCCAATTCTGCCAACTTCAAAGCAATTATAGCTGAGCGCACTTCTCCGCGCGAGCCGTAAGCTGCCAGATTTCGTCCAGCCAAAGAGAGACTAAAATCATCGCGCTGGGGACCCAC
>JBDRPV010000030.1:0-3452 GCA_043826745.1 Parcubacteria group bacterium | reverse complement strand
TAGAAAAGATAAAGCTGCGCACCCCGACTTTTATCGCCCGCTTTTTATTCAACCAACGTCATAGTAAAAAACCTAAAGGGCCTTTCGTGATTGGTCTCCTCAATGGCTTCATGCCCTGTGGACCGCTGCAAGCGATGCAACTTTATGCTTTGGCCTCCGGCAGCATTGTCAGTGGGGCGCTCTCGATGGGCTTTTATGCTTTGGGTACTATACCCCTTCTCTTTGGCTTTGGTAGTTTCATTTCTCTGATCAGCCAAGAGCATGTCAAAAAAGTAATGAAATTTTCTGGCATTATAGTGATTGCTTTGGGCATTATTATGTTCAATCGCGGCCTGACTAACTTTGGCTACGGATTTAGCGGCTTGATCCCAAGTAAGCAGCTTAGTGAAAAAGAATACCTCGTTAGTGGTGATGTCAAAGAATATCAAGTGGCTAATATGGAATTATCATATAGCGGTTATTCTCCTAATGTTCTCTACGTAAAAAAAGGTATTCCTGTCCGCTGGGTCATAAATGTAAAGCAAATGTCAGGCTGTACAGACGAAATCATCATGCCAGAGTATAATATTGATAAGAAGCTACAAAAGGGAGAGAACGTGATTGAATTTACACCGCTTGAAGCCGGCGAGATAAAATTCTCCTGCTGGATGCAAATGGTCTGGGGTAAGTTCATTGTCGTAGATGAAGAAGAAGAGCTGCCAGCGGCTAATGATTTGTCAGTCGAAGAAGTCAGTGATCAGCCTAGTAGCTCTTGTAGCGGTGACGGCGAGTGTGGTGGTAGCTGTGGTTCAACTTCTTGTGGCTGTGGTGGTAGTCGAATTAGTACAGAATAATAAATATATTTTATGAATAACAAAAAAGATAGTTACAAAATATCAGGCATGCACTGCACCGCTTGCTCTCTGACTATTGAAAAGACTTTGCAGAAAAAGCCAGGCATCAAAAAAGCTAACGTTAACTTTGCCACCGAAGAAGCCAATATTGAATACGAAGCTGATCAGATTGATGACAAAAAAATCGTCAGCCTAATCAAAAAAGCCGGCTATGAAGCTATTAATCAGAAAGACAGTGCTAGCGGCGACAGCAAAGTCAAAGAGATAAAAAAGACGCGCAATCTTTTTATTGTCAGTCTGCTTTTATCTTTGCCGGTTTTTGTACTAGCGATGATTTTAATGGAAAAGTCGCTGGCTGGCCGAGTGATCCAGATGATTCTAGCTGGCATTGTTCAATTTTATATCGGCAGCCGTTTTTACAAAGGTGCTTACAATGCCCTGAAAAATAAAACGGCCAATATGGACACGCTGGTGGCTCTCGGCACCTCAGCCGCCTATTTTTACAGTTTGGCCACTACTTTTTTGATTGCTGGCGAAGTATTTTACGAAACATCAGCTCTACTTATTACCTTTATTATGCTGGGTAAATGGCTAGAAGCCCGCGCTAAAGGCAAGACAGGCGAAGCTATCAAGAAACTACTAGGGCTACAAGCGAAGACAGCTCGCGTAGCCAGAGACGGGGAAGAAAAAGATATTCCGATTGCTGAAGTGATAGTCGGCGACATTGTTATTGTGCGCCCGGGTGAAAAAATCCCGGTCGACGGCCAGATTATCGCTGGCAGCTCCAGCGTGGATGAATCAATGATCACCGGCGAGAGTATGCCGGTAGGTAAAAAGACTGGCGATTCAGTTATCGGAGCGACATTGAACAAAAATGGTAGCTTTAAATTTACCGCCGAGAAAATCGGTCAAAATACCGTGCTGGCTCAGATTATTAAGATCGTCCACGAAGCCCAGTCTTCTAAGGCTCCGATCCAAAAATTTGCTGACAAAGTTTCTAGCTATTTTGTACCAGCGGTGGTGATAATCGCCGTTATTACTTTTGTTAGTTGGTATTTTATTGGGTTATCTTCCTTCGTAACTGCTTTACTCGCCTTTACAGCAGTACTCGTCATCGCCTGTCCCTGCGCGCTCGGCCTGGCTACCCCGACAGCTATCATTGTTGGTACCGGCAAGGGCGCCGCTAATGGAATTCTAATCAAAAGTGGCGAGGCACTAGAGATTGCTAACAAGATTCAGACGGTGGTACTAGATAAAACTGGTACTCTAACTAAAGGTGAGCCAGAAGTGACAGATGTGGTTGGCGGCGAGAAGACATTACAACTGGCGGCTTCAATTGAGGTTAAGTCGGAACACCCACTGGCGGAGGCAATTGTCAAAGAAGCTAAAGAGAAAGAGCTCGACCCAGTTGAGGTGCAAGATTTTGAAGCAATAGCTGGTCACGGGGTGAAAGGGACAATTAACGATAAGCAAGTTTTAATAGGCACAGATAAATTGATGAGCAAGTTTGATATTAATGTTGCAGATGATCTAGTGACTCAGAAAAATAAATTAGAGAGTGAAGGTAAAACGGTAATGATAGTAGCGGCGGACAGTGGTGTCGCCGGCCTAATTGCCGTGGCTGATACGGTCAAAAAAACCTCGCGCGAAGCTATCGCTGCACTGCGCGAGATGGGCATTAAGACAATTATGATTACCGGCGACAATAGGCGGACGGCGGCGGCGATCGCTGAACAGGTTGGAATCGACGAGGTGCGAGCGCAAGTTTTACCACAAGATAAAGCGGCGGCCGTGAAGTCACTACAAGGAGAGGGTGAGAAAGTAGCGATGGTCGGTGATGGTATTAATGATGCTCCAGCGCTGGCTCAGTCGGATCTGGGTATCGCCATGGGAGCCGGTACAGATGTGGCAATCGAAACGGGTGAAATAGTACTAATAAAAGATGATCTACGCGATGTGGCCCGAGCAATCAAGCTCAGCCAGCAGACCATGAATAAAATTAAGCAAAATATGTTCTGGGCGCTATTTTATAAGAGCGTTGGTATTCCAATCGCAGCGCTCGGGCTTCTACGCGCTGAATTTGCTGGACTAGCGATGGCGATGAGTAGCGTCTCGGTTGTATTAAATTCGTTATTACTGAAGAAAAAGAAACTCTAAAGTTTGAGACAACATAAAACGTCTAACCACTCCTCGTCAAACAAAATTAAATCAATTAAATCTTTTCCAAATCAACCTCCTCATAACAATCAACTACCACGGTTGCTCCTTTGAGATCTTGCCGCGGGTAAGTAGTAGTTAGAGCCACCGAGCGCATGCCAGCTCGCCGCGCTGCCTCGATCCCATTGGGTGCATCCTCAAACACAAGACATTCGCCTGGATCTATCTCTAATTTCTGCGCCGCGTGAAGAAATATATCAGGATGTGGTTTTGATCGGTCGCCAATTTCGTAAATACTATAAACATGGCCGCCAAACATTTTTTTTAGTCCCACTTGATTATCAACAATATCCAAATACTTTAGCTTGAGAGCAGTAGCCACGGCGGCTGGCAAATTATTGTTCTGGGAAATAAATTCCTTAAATCCAGTAATAAAATCAATTTTTTTAGCAAAAAAACCAT
>JBDRPV010000029.1:0-6843 GCA_043826745.1 Parcubacteria group bacterium | reverse complement strand
GGAGTAAGTTTTACTTTAGGCTCAAAATACTTTCGGGATTGATCCACTCTTTTAACTCAGCTTCGGTTGACACGTACCCCCGTAAATCAATCTGATCGCTCTTGTAAATTCCCAAATGTAGATGTTTGCGTTCGCCACCAGATTCAATGCTTTCGTGATCAGCTAAGACAGCAATTTGATTATTTAATGCCACCTGATCTCCCGAGACTATTGGACTCTGGCTGATAGATATATGCCCGTAGATAACACTGACTGATTCGTTATTGATAGTACAGCTTTGGATAACAACCCCACCATAGCCACTGACTTTTTTCACTTCTTTTATTTTTCCGGCACAAATGGGATGCACAGCTACTTCTTGGTTAACTTCGGCTTCCCTGACCTCAAAGTCAGTACCGGTATGATAGCCGGAAAACTTCTCGGGCTGAACCGGCGAGGTGGCCGGAGTTATTTTAATACCAAAGGGTTTTTTACTAATCCGACCCTCGGCGTCACGGATGGGGAGAGGGTGGACTTCCTCGCTGGTAGTGACAGATTCGTCATTTTTTTTAATAGTACTGTTAGTGGACTCAGCACTATCAGCCTCATTTGTCAAAACCGTCAGTTGAATTTGCGGCTGATCATTATTCTCTCTAGTTATAAGATAATAAACAACGCCTGCGGCTAACACGAAAGCAAATACTAACACCGCCAATAAATATTTCTTGTCCATCTCTGTTGAATCAATTAATTTCGGTGCTGCTTAGCCCTTTTCTGCCGATGTATTTTCTTTTGTTTTTGAATCCATTGACTTCGTGCCTTATCTGCTTCTGTGTCACCTTTAGTAGACCCTAATATGATCTCCACCTGCGCCGCTTTAAGTCGGGCTAAAGCTTCCGCTGGTGATTCCTGGCTCGGATTGCCTGACTCATTTTCACCATCTTTACTCCCTGCTTCTCCAGCTCCCTCTGGTTTTGGTCCCGGTTTTTCCCACATATTTTATAAAATTAATTTATCTACTTACAACTCTTTCTATTATAGCAAATTATAGAACTCATGATAGAATATAGCTAATTCACATATTAATATGAGAATCATTCAATTTATCGAAAAACGCTTCTGGATATTTATGACGGCCTCCATGGCTCTCGGTGTTATCTATCCCATTTTTACAGACACTCTAATGGCCAGTCTAGAACTATTAATAATGGTAATGCTCTTTTTGGTTTTTTTAAAGTTAGATTTAGTTCAAATCCTTCGTAACTTGCGTCGAATCTGGTTACTACTATATTTGGCTATTATGTATTTGCTGATCATCCCTATGGCCATCTATTTTTTCGCCGGTTTATTTGACGAAACCATAGCTCTAGGATTACTATTATTAGCTGCTATGCCGGCCGGCATAGCCTCACCCGCTTTGACTGACTTAGTGAAAGGCAATACTGCTTTGTCCACTAGTATTGTAGTTGTCACTTCTTTATTAGCTCCTTTCAGCATCCCCTTCCTTTTTAATGTACTCACCCCAGAAAATATTTCCATTGACACCTGGGAAATGTTTCAAACCCTAACAATTTTGATTTTTGTCCCCATTGTACTCTCGCAGATAATAAAAAATATTTTTCCCAAAGTAGTAGAAAAATCCAAACCTGCTTTTGGAGCTATAACAGTAATTCTGATATCATTAACAAACTATGCTATCTTAGGTTCACAACGAGAGATAATTATCAACGATCCTTTGAGTTTAATTTGGCAACTAGTAATACTTTATTTAGTATGCATTTTCTTCCATGTCATCGGTTATCTTCTGGGCTGGCGACTACCCCGCCCAGACAAAATATCCACCGCTGTCACTAAGGCCTACTTGAATGGTGGAATGGCTATCGTGCTCGCCGCTAGTTTCTTTGCCCCTAACATCCTGCTCATGATGGTGCTATCCAGCATTCCTTGGAACACACTTCTAGCCCCTTTCCACTGGACATTAAAAAAATTAAATTTTAGTCCGTGAATAAAAAATTAATAATTATAGCTCTCACTGTTCTGCTAATAATTGCCGCTGCGATTTTTATTATCAGACGTGATAAGACAAATAATTCTAATATTGTCTACAATAATCAACCGAGCGAGGATATCCGAAATTCCGTCTGGACTCCCCCGCCTGGTGCTACCTGGCAATGGCAGTTAGATGGTGATTTTGATAACACTGTTGACGCCGAGGTATACGACATCGACCTCTTTGACAGTAGTAAAGAACTAGTAGATTCTCTTCATCAGCAAGACAAAAAGGTAATTTGTTACGTCAGCGTTGGCAGCTATGAAGATTGGCGCCCCGACGCCCAGGACTTTCCTAGCTCCGTCATCGGCAAAAAATACGAGGGTTGGGCGGGAGAAAAATGGCTCGATATTAGGAAAATCGATCTCTTAGGACCCATCATGAAAAAACGGCTAGATCTCTGTGCCGAAAAAGGCTTCGACGCCATTGAGCCAGATAACATCGACGGCTATGATAACAAAACCGGATTTAATTTAGACTATGATGACCAGTTGAAATATAATATTTGGCTAGCTAACGAAGCGCACCAACGAGGACTATCCATCGGTCTAAAAAACAACGCGGATCAGGCTCAGGATCTCGAGCCCTATTACGACTGGGCTATGACCGAGGATTGCGCCGCTCAAGAGTGGTGCCAAGATGTGGAGATATTCATTCAAAACAACAAAGCTGTTTTTCAGGCTGAATACACTGATGAGAAAGTAGACTTTGATCAAGTTTGTGAGGACGCTAAACAAGCAAAGTTTAGTCCTATTCTAAAAAATCGAGACATTGACGCTTGGCGGAAAGCTTGCCCGCAATAAAATAAAGCTGACGGGAAATTATCCCCACCAAAAAACCGCCCGAATAACAGGCGGTTTTAGATTATTTATAAAAAAACAGGCGCAAACAATAATTCACGCCCGTTTTTTATTAAAAGTCCGGATCTATATTGCTACTTCCCATTCTCCAACCGCGCTTCCCGACAACCCGTCCGCTTTTCCCGCACCCAACGCTTCATCTTTTCAAATATCGCAATAATGATCGGTAACACCACTAGATTACCAATAGTCGCCATCAGCAAACCAGCCACAATCGCTGTCCCTAGTCCCCGCCAGAAAGGATCTTGGATTGTCAGCGGTAAAATGGCAGCCATAGTAGTAATCGAAGTAGAGAAAATTGGCTTAAAGCGAACTTGGCCAGTATAAACTAGTGTTTTCATCAGTGGCCAATCAGGATATTTGCGACGCTGACGATTAAAGTAATCAATAAACACAATTGCATCATTAACTACAATTCCCACCAAGGCAATAATCCCCAGTCCCGAGATAAGATCAAGTGAACTACCTACCAACCAGATACCGGGAAAAACACCAACCAAAGCAATCGGGATAGCCATTAGAATCATCATTGGTTGCACATAGGAACCAAATTGGAACACTAAGATTAGATAAACAGCAATTATCGCAATAATGAAAATAACAAATAGTTTCTCAAAGTCTGAGGCAATCTCAGCCGCAAACCCACCATAAGAAATATCCTCAGCCTCTAACCCATATGAATCTAATTTTTCTGTTGTCAGATCATTTTTAATATCTGCTTCAAGTAAAGCAGCTTCTTTAGAACGCTCCTGCTGATCTTCGATGTCTAACGCCAATTTATAACTAACAGCCCGTGATCCATCAATGAAATCAATCGAGTTGGCTTTATCAACCGTCTTAACCTCGGCGATTTCTTCCAAGGACACTGGCTTGCCAGTCGCCGTTAACACGGAAATTTTCTTAACATCATCAACTGAATTTTTCGAGTTCTCATTGAAAGCTAGCGAAACCTTATCTTGCACCCCATCTTCACGCACTGTTACCTTACCCACTTCTGATTCGCTGAAGACACTATTGACTATCAATGATGTAGTAAGCGGTGCTACTCCATATTGCTTAAGCTTATCTTTGTCAAAGGTAATTTCAACCGAAGGAATCAAATTATCTTTTAAATCATTAGCGATCTGATCGATCTTGTAATCGCCATTATCATTTTTTTCCTGCACAAACCGGTCAATTTCTGCTACCGTCTTGGCGATCGCCTCGGCGTCATCATTTTTTACCTCAATAATCACATCTGAAGCTGCTTCTGGTGGACCGTAGCTCTGCGAACCAATACTAATATTTGTCCCGGCCGGAGCCCTTTCTCGGATAGGATCAACTCGCTGGTTGAGCTCATCAACGATAGTGTAAACCGTGGAGTCTTTATCATTTGAACGCTTCTCTGGTGCCGTAATAATTGTAAATATTTGTCCCTGCATCACAAACGATCCTTCAAAATATGGCACTTTCACCACTTCCTTCATCAGATCGGACATGATCTGCTTTTTAGTCTCATATTCTGTGCCGGTCGGAAAAGTTGCCGAAGCTGTAAACTGTTCCGAATCAGTCACCGGAAATTGGGCTGAGGGTATTTTGCCAATTGCCACCAATGAAACACTGCCAACTAATCCAATGGCGACTAGGACTAAAATACCTATCTTTAGCAACCAACGCTTATGGATAGCAGTCATCGCTCGACCATAAAATCTGACCATTCCATCAACTAATCTCTGGCCATAGAAAATAATCATTGGCAAGATAAGATATTTCTGCCATTTTTTTAACTTACGACTCTGGCGCTCGGCTTCGGTTTGTTCTTTGAGAATCCATTTACCAAGCAAGGGTGTTATGCTGATGGCCAAAAAATATGAAACTATCAGCATGATAATAATCGTGTAGGGGATATATTTTAATATCTCACCCATAAATCCACCCATGTTCGCAAAAGGAATAAAAACGACGATCGTGGTAAGCGTAGCGGTTGTCACGGCTGGACCTAAATCACGAACAGATTTTAAAGCAGCCATTAATTTTGTTTCACCATATTTCTGCAAGCGATGCTGAATGCCCTCGGCAATCACAATCGCATTATCAACTAAAATACCCAGCGTTAAGATCATCGCAAAAGTGGTCAGAATATTAATTGAATAGCCGATCTGATTGAGAATAAATAACGTGATCAAGAAAGCGATCGGAATAATAAGGCCAACCACAATGCCAGTGCGGATATCAATAAAGAACATGAAAACGATCAAAATTATGACCAAGCCGATCAAGCCGTTTCTCAGTAATGAATCAATCTGGGATTTTACAAAGGAAGAAGAATCATAGGTAAGATTAATATCAATATCTTCGGCCAGAGCATCTTTTTCGTAGATACTAGCTACCGCCTTATCAATATCTTCTTTCATTCTAATTACATCACCATCTGCCTCTTTCATTAACATTAAGTACACTGCTTGATCGCTATATTGTGCCTGGCCATTTTCATCAATATAACCAGCCATCAGCAGACTGTCCTTGGCCACTGGTTCCCGCTTGACTTCGGCTATATCCGTTAGCTTCTGTCCGCTGGGCAAAATAATATTCTTAACATCATCCAAGCTCTGGGTTGGTTTAACGATATTAATTTGTTTGGTAATATTATCACTTTCATCTTCTACACTACCCCCCGGTAAGACGGTAAGATTACTTTCCACTGCTTGCTTTACAGTCGACACATCCAAGCGAGCAGCAGCCAACTTCTCTGCATCAAGCTCAACTCTTATTTCAAACTCAGCCTTCGGAGCAATATCGACTTGCTTGACTTCCTTGCTTTCTTTTTCGAGATATTCTTTAACCTTAGGAGCAGCTTCTATTAGTTCATCAAAAGACTTGCTGTCGCTAGACAATACATAGGCCAGAGATGGTCCGCCAACATCTTCGGTGGCTACCTTTACCTCTATATCCTTAGAGAGACCAGCTCCATTGACCAACTCCTTAAAATCAGTGACTGTCTTATCAATTACATCTTCGCCAAAACTTTTCAGTTCTACAATAACCATGCCATAACTTGGCGAAGCTGACGAACGAATCCGACTAGTCTCGGTATGACCCTTGATAGCATTTTCGATCGGATTGATAGCCTCACTGGCTACCACCTCCGGACTGGCTCCCGGATAGACGGCGGAAATAAAGACATAATTAATTGAGATTGGCGGAAAATCTTGTCGCTGATTTTTCACCGCCCCATAGACGCCAAGTCCCATTAGAGCGATTAATAAAATAATCGTGATCTTATACTTATCGATAAAAAACTTGGCCCATTTAGCAAAGAAATTTAGAGATTGTTTCTGCTTTGGTTTAGAAGTTTTGCTTGCCATGCGTTTTTAACTTTTAATTAATTGCTTGGTTACTTAATAGTAATTATTACTAATAATATTTTATCCACTTAATTTGTCAAGTAATGAATGAAACCAAAACCGTCCCGCTTGGGGACGGAATATAACCTGGTGAGCACGAGAGGATTCGAACCTCTGACCTTTTGCGTGTCGAGCAAACGCTCTGCCAACTGAGCTACGCGCTCTTAAAAACGAAGCAAGGCGGGCGGGTGTCGAGCAAACACTCTACTCCCGATTTTGCCTAAATCCACAATTTCGTGCAAAACCGAGGATCCTCAATTTTTCTATCCCGATGAAATCAGGATGAAACATCGGGACAACTGAGCCTGTCCTGTCCTGGCGGGGCTACGAACCCAAAAACCTATAGAGCATCCGACTTAAGGTTCGGATGCTCTAAAAATACGTTTAACTAGAATATCCTTCGTTACACTTTTCTACTCTTTGTTTTTCGTTCTCCAAAAAATCACCATCGGGAACAGTATATTCCTTCATGCCAGATGAAACATTATTCAAATCTAATGAGAAATGATTTCCTTCCGTCCATAAATTTACACAAAGTCCAGGTGAATTATCTGCGTCAGTACTTTTATCA
>JBDRPV010000028.1:0-20182 GCA_043826745.1 Parcubacteria group bacterium | reverse complement strand
TGCAGCCATGGGGGAAAAAGTGATTGATGAGCGAATCGCTACTTGTTTGCTAACAGGCATTATTGCTTCCACACGAAGTTTTCAGAATAAAAGCGCAACGCCTAAGTCTTTTAACATTGCAGCCAAGCTGATTGCGGCTGGTGCTGATCAACAGCAGGTGATAAATAATTTATATAAGAACCGCTCGTTGTCGATGTTAAAGCTGTGGGGGCGGGCGTTGGCGCGGGTCAAGCATAGCCCCGAGAAAAAGCTAGCTTGGAGTATGCTAAATCAGAAAGATTTTGTTAACTCAGGCGCTCACACGGAAGATCTAGAGGGTATTACTGATGAGATTATGGCCTCGGTGCCTAATACGGATGTGGTAGTAGTACTATACGAGGCAGCCAAGAGCAGCCAGCAGCCAGCCACCGCCGAGGTTCCCGGACAAACAGAGGCTGGCGGAGTAGAAATTTTAGTTAAATCAAATAAAGAAAGTCACATTAATCAACTGGCAGAAATTTTTGATACGGCTAGTCGCAATGGCGTAATGAAAATTAAGATTAGCGGAATTAGTTTGGCGGAAGCGGAGAGGGATGTGTTGGAGAAAGTGAAAGGGGTTTTGGGTTAAGCAGATTTTTATTAAAGGATACCTGTCCAGCGCACGTATCTTTTTTTATTCACCGCTTCTCCCCACATCCCAATTGACAACGCAGTCGCTCAGTATTATCCTTAAAGTCAATGTTTTAGTAATTAATCATTTAAACAAATGCCCCAGAATCCACACCAAAATGCTCTCAAGCAACTAGAGGATGTTGCTAAAAAGATAAAGCTAGACAAAGAAATCTTCGAGATTTTATCCAAACCGCAACGTATTATCATGATGCAAATCCCAGTTAAGATGGACTCTGGGAAAATGCGAATTTTTGAAGGTTATCGAGTGCAACATAATAATGCCCGCGGACCATATAAGGGTGGCATCCGTTATTTTCCCCAAGTTGATCTCAATGAGGTCAAAGCACTGGCGCACTGGATGTCTTTGAAGTGTGCTGTTACTGGTATTCCTATGGGCGGTGGTAAAGGTGGTATTACCGTTGATCCCCATGAATTATCGAAGGGTGAATTGGAGAGATTATCACGCGGTTTTGCTCGAGCAGCTGCTGATTTCCTTGGACCAGAAAAAGATGTTCCCGCCCCTGACGTCTACACCGATTCACAAATTATGGACTGGATGGTGGATGAGTATAAGAAAACCAAAGAGAAAGAACTGGGACGAAAGCTGAAAGCTCATGAATATCTGCCAACTTTAACTGGCAAGTCGCTGGGCAACGGTGGCTCTATGGGAAGAGATATTGCTACGGCTCAGGGCGGCGTCTTTGTCCTTGACGAAGCTCTCAAAATCCTGAAAAAGAAAAAAGGGACAGTGGCTATTCAAGGCTTTGGTAACGCTGGTTATGTAGCGGCTAAGCTGCTACACGAGAAAGGCTACAAGATTGTAGCCGTCAGCGATTCACGCAAGGCTCTCTATTGTACAGATGGACTTGATCCGGATAAAGTGATGAAGTATAAAGAAAAATTTGGCACTGTCGGCCTTTGCGATTGTAAATCTAGTGGTAAAAAAACCTGTAAAAGCGATGGCAGCTGCAATTGCCAAGGTTGCAAATATATTCCCCAAAACCAGATTCTCACCCTCGATGTTGATGTCCTAATCCCAGCTGCTTTAGAGAATCAAATTACTAAAGCCAACGCCGGCAAGGTGAAAGCTGATATTATTCTAGAATTAGCCAATGGTCCCACTACGCCGGAAGCAGACGCAATTTTACGCCGCAAGAAGATTGTTGCTATTCCCGATATTTTAGCTAATGCTGGTGGGGTAACGGTCAGCTACTTTGAGTGGTATCAGAATATGAAGAATGAGAAATGGTCAGAAGATAAGGTGGCGCGCAAATTATCGCCACTAATGCGCCAGTCGTTTCGGGAAGTATACCAGCTAGCCCAAAAATATAAGACTGATCTGCGCACGGGCGCTGGTATCTTGGCGGTGAAACGAATAGAAGAGGCGATTAAGAAAAGTAAGTAGGATTTGGATCTAAGAATATAGATGTAAAAGCCCGTGCCCTGACGCGCGGGTTTTTTATACAGTAAATTATGGTATAATGATAAGCAGATTATGGAATGAAACTTTATTCCGTAGTCTAGTGGCGAGCCCAAAATCTTGCCCGGGTTTGTTTTAACTATAAACATGGCTGTCGATCTATCTACCCAATCATTTGAGGGTGAGAAAAAAGAAGAGCTGGCGGAGAAGCTTGAAGATGTAAGGCTGCAGCAACAAGAAAAAGAAGCGGCCGATAAGGCGATATTTTATGGTATGCCTTTTGTGAATTTAAAGGAAACCCCGATTGCTAAGGACGTTTTGACTTTGATTTCCGAGCGGGAGGCGCGACAGGCAAGAGTTTTGTCTTTTTATAAAGTCAAGGACATGGTGCGAGTAGCGATTGTAGATCCGAAAGATGAGGAAAGCGTGGCCGCGGTTGAGAAATTAGAAAAGGACACCGGCTTTAAGATTTCCTTGTTTTTAACTTCCGCTCCTAGCTTTAATTACGCCGTCGAATTTTACAAGCAAATTGTTATTCCCAAAAAGAAAGAAGAAATTGGCCTATCGGCGAAATCATTACAGTCTGCCCAAGAGCAGATTAAAAGTTTATCCGACCTGAAAAAGAAAATTCACGAAGTATCGGCTACCGAAGTGGTGAATATTATCTTGGCGGGAGCTATTATTAACAAGGCCTCGGATATTCACATTGAACCAGAAGAAAATAATATTAAGTTACGTTATCGCCTGGATGGTATTTTGCATGACATTGCGGAGCTGGATAAGGAGGTCTACGATAAATTACTTTCTCGAATTAAGCTAGTGGCAGGACTAAAAATAAATGTTAACGATATTCCTCAGGACGGTCGCATCACTGTTAAATTGGAGCAGGGTGACATTGACTTGCGAATTTCGGTGCTTCCTTCTGGCTACGGTGAATCAGTTGTAATGCGACTTTTAGGAACAGGGGCAACGGAACTGGATATTACTAAGCTTGGTTTCCAGTCACGTGAACGGGAACTGCTTTTAAAATTGATCACCAAACCAACCGGCATGATTCTTACCACTGGCCCGACCGGTTCAGGTAAGACTACTACTCTGTATGCTTGCCTTAATCAGGTGAACTCTCCGGAAGTCAAAATTATCACCCTAGAGAATCCAATAGAGTATCGTTTGAAGGGAGTTCAGCAAACGCCAATCAATCCGGAGAAAAATATGACTTTTGCTAGTGGGTTGCGATCTATTTTGCGACAGGATCCCGATATTGTAATGGTAGGAGAGATTCGAGATGAGGAAACGGCTGAGATTGCCGCCCAAGCTGCTTTAACTGGTCATTTGGTATTTTCTACTTTACATACTAACGATGCGGCGGGAGCTATCCCGCGTTTACTTAATATGGGACTGCGACCGCATACGGTTGCCCCTTCTCTGGCGGGAGTGATTGGACAACGATTAATTAGACGTTTGTGTCAGAAGTGTCGCCAGTCGTACACACCGTCGGCTGACGAAGTTAAGCAGCTGAAAACAGATCTAGGAAATAGCTTTCCCAAGGAAGGCGTTAAAAAATTATACAAAGCTAAGGATAAAGGATGCGTCGAGTGTGGCAATATTGGCTATCAAGGTCGAATGGGCTTGTATGAATTAATTGAGATTACTAAAGAGATGAAAGAGTTGATCAACCAACGAGCTTCGTCTTTGGAAATAGAGAAATTGGCGCGGCAGCAGGGCATGACAACGATGCGGCAGGATGGGATGTTGAAGGTGATCACCGGAGTGACAAGTTTGGTGGAAGTGGAGAGAGTAGTGTAGTTAGATAGTGATGGGTAGATTTACTTTTCGGTGAACAGGTTATAGGACTATTAGAAATATTTTTAAGCAGCCCCGATCCGATCAGGGCTGCTTTTTGGTATAAAAAGACCCAGCTCAAGCGAGCTAGGTCTTAATTCTTAGGCCTGGTTTATTTACTTCTCTATTCACACAAATCAGCTTCGAATGATCCCTCGAGAGCTGTCTTTTCGTCACTGAAGTCGAATTTAGCCCAACCACTAACCTTATTAGCATCCTTATCAACTTCTTTAACAACAATAGTAGCATCCCAGTCAACATTGACACTCATTGGTGTACCATCTTCTTGCTCGTAGTGGTAGTAAGCATGATAGTCAGAAAACTCAATCTCATCTTCCATTTTTTTCGCGAAAGTACCAGCCTGCAGAGCTTTAGAGCTGAAGTTTACGGCATTATCATCAATTACTACTCCGCAGGTAGAGTCGGGAGCTAAAGTAGAAAATGACCAGCTGTATTCCCCATCCCAATCTTTAATTGAGACACTTTCGATTGTAACTTCCTCACCGTTGATCGTACCACTGATAGCTTCGTCGGCAATATCACCTTTGCCGGTAGCGGTTGTCCAGTTTTCGTCAACTTCTTCTACGGTCTCCTCGCTAGTAGTGTCAGTAGTCGTTTCCTCTGTTTTAGCACATCCTCCTGCGGTTAGAGTTACAGCCACTGCTATGGCTAGCATCATCGGGACGATGGTTCGCATTTTTTGTTTCATGTTTCCCTGTATTATTTATTTTAAACATTTCCTGTATTATAGCATTTTTTAGCAAATTTCCCAGCCGCATGTTGATAAAGTCTTAGAGACTTGCCCCGGAGACCCGATATGATATACTCGAGATGTGGCGGTTTTCAGCTAACACAATTGTTTTAGTTATATAAAGAGCTTCGCTCTTTGTCTACTCACTCACTTCGCAAATAAAATATTATTATGGGCACAGTGGATAAATCAAAAAATGGTTTTCTATCGGGATTACGGCGGGGCAAACAGGATCTAGCCTTGATTGCTATTCGAGACATGGTTATTTATCCGGGAGTAGTCACTCCGATTGCTATCCAGCGGTCAAAATCAATCAAAGCACTTGATCATGCCGAAAAGAATAACCGCCTGGCTCTTTTTGTGGCGCAGCGAAAATTTGAAACAGAAGATCCTCAGCCTAAAGATCTATATGAAGTTGGCACAGTTGCCAAAATCAAAGAAGTAGTTCGGCAACCTGATGGCTCGGTGCGAATTTTAGTGGAAGGAACGGGGAAAGCGAAAATTTCCGATTATCTCCAACTTGACCCTTTCATTAAAGTTAAGGCTGATAATATTGTTCTTCCCGATCCACAGAAAACGGAAAAAACGGAAGCTCTAATGTATAGCGTAGTCAATCAGTTTAAAGAATGTGTGAATTTAGGTGCTACTGTCCCCTTGGATATTTTATTGGTAGTAGTCAACGTCACTGACCCGGTGCAACTAGCAAATATTATCGCGCTCAATGTTGAATTCAAGATAAAGGAGAAACAGGAGATTTTGGAGGCTAATACGGCTGAAGAAAAATTAGATAAGGTTAGCCAGGCTTTATCGCGACAATTGAAAGTACTGCGGATGGCCAAGAAGCTGCAATCAAAAACGGGCGAAGAACTGAACAAGATGCAGAAGGAAGTGTTTTTGCGTGAGCAGCTCAAAGCAATCGAGAAAGAGCTGGGCGTGGTGGGCGGTAAATCGGAAACAGAAGAGATGCAGGGCAAAATCAAGAAAGCCGGGATGCCAAAGAAAGTAGAAGATAGAGCCTTGAAGGAACTGCGTCGTTTGGAAGGGATGCCTTCATTTAGCCCCGAGATATCGTATTTAAAAGCTTATTTAGATTGGCTAGTTGAATTACCTTGGTCCAAGAAGAGTAAAAGTAAAATAAATATTAAGCAAGCTAAGAAGATATTGGACGAGGATCATTATGGGCTAACGAAAGCCAAAGAGAGAGTATTAGAATATTTGGCAGTACAAAAGCTAGTGGGTAAAATTAAAGGTCCGATTTTGTGTCTAGTAGGACCGCCGGGAACAGGCAAAACATCAATTGGCAAATCAGTGGCGCGGGCTTTGGGGCGAGAATTTCACCGAGTTAGCTTGGGTGGGTTGAGAGATGAAGCAGAAATCCGTGGCCATCGTCGAACTTATGTCGGAGCCTTACCCGGTCGCATTATCCAAGGTATTAAATCTGCTGGTACTAAAAATCCAGTGTTTATGCTCGATGAAATTGATAAAGTGGGCGCTGATTTTCACGGTGACCCTTCTTCTGCTCTTCTGGAAGCGTTAGATCCAGAACAAAACAATGAGTTTTCCGACCATTATCTGGAAGTGCCATTTGATTTATCGGATGTGATGTTTATTACGACGGCCAACATGTTGGATACGATTCCGCCGGCTTTGAGGGATCGGATGGAAGTAATCCGCTTTCCTGGTTACACCGAGGAAGAGAAATTCCAGATTGCTAAAAAGTACCTAACTCCACGGCAGATGGAAAATAATGGCGTTAATAATAAACTGATTGCTATTTCGGATTCAGTCTTGCGAGCGATCACTCGAGAATATACTAGTGAAGCCGGGGTGCGTAATTTGGAACGAGAGATTGCGGCCGTTTGTCGTAAAGTAGCCAAGAAGATAACAGAAAATGGCAAGAAAAAAATTAACGTGACGGCTGGTGATTTAGCTAAATACTTGGGACCACCGCGCTATCAGATCACTAAGCTGGAAAAGAAGGATGAAGTGGGCGTAGCGGCTGGTTTGGCTTGGACAGCAGCGGGTGGTGAAATCCTTCATATCGAGGTGACCAAGATGCCAGGCAAAGGCGGGTTAATTCTGACCGGCCATTTAGGTAAAGTGATGAAAGAATCGGCTCAAGCCGCTTTTTCCTTTGCGCGAGCCAAAGTAAAGGAACTAGGTGTCAAAGATAAATTTTATAAGGATGTTGATGTTCATATCCACGTGCCCTCCGGTGCTATTCCCAAAGATGGACCGTCGGCGGGGACGGCGATTGCCACGGCGTTAATTTCGGTGATGACTGATAAAAAGGTGAAGCGAGATGTTTGTATGACGGGAGAAATTACTTTACGGGGCAAAGTGATGGAAATCGGTGGTGTTAAAGAAAAAGTCTTGGCCGCTCACCGGGGTGGAATGAAAAAGGTGATCTTGCCGAAGAATAATGAGAAGGATATGGTCGATATTCCCGCGGAAGTGAAAAAGGCGTTAAAGTTCGTCTTTGTGGAGAAGGTAGATGAGGTGTTGGAGCAGGCGATTGTGGATTAGGGACGAATTTTGGCTCTGCGAGTTTGCGAAATAGACGAATTTACCTAGATAAAAAAAGACACCTTGCCAGGGGGCAGGGTGTTTGTTTGCGGGGAAAGGGCGGGGATCAGGTGGGCGGTTCTCAGTTTTCCGGTTCTGGCTCTTCAGTCGGGGGGTTCCTTCGTACTGACGAGGATAAAGATGAGCACAAAGGTAACTGCAGTTAGAAACTGAAGTAGCATCCATTCCCCGAATCCAAAATCCTTGGCCAGACCCCACCAGATGAAGACTGTGACAACACAGCTTGAAAAGGCCGCGATGCACCAGCTAAAGAAGGCAGTCGACACCCTCCCCCCTGTTTCTTCTACCTCTTCTTCGGTCGATCTCTTGCTGACTGTCAGCGCGGTGATATATAGGGCAGTATCAAAC
Source organism: Parcubacteria group bacterium (assembly GCA_043826745.1). GTDB lineage: Bacteria > Patescibacteriota > JABMPQ01 > JABMPQ01 > JABMPQ01 > JABMPQ01. The sequence goes on along the minus strand of JBDRPV010000028.1, from coordinate 12,584 downwards.
AGCAACACCAGCCCCAACATCAACCACTCTTTGTTAATTACTGCCAGAACTTCTTCCATTGGTTTTTCCTCCTTTTTGCGAATATTTGAAAATAGCTTCCCGGATTTAGATCAATAGACGATATCACATATATTATCACATGTCAATATACACCAAAAAACCCACTCTTCTCCTGCATATCTGCTGCGCGCCCTGCTCGACCCACGTCATTAAGAAATTACAGGCTGATTTTGACGTGACTGGCTATTTTTATAATCCCAATCTCTATCCGGAGTCGGAGCATAATAAACGCCTGCAAGAAGCAATCCGATTTGGTGAAGAAATTGGGATTGAGATGCTAGCGCCGGATAAATATGAAAAAAAGGAATGGCTGGAGCTAGTGAAGGGCTGGGAAAACGAACCCGAAGGTGGCCAGCGTTGTGAAATCTGCTATCGGATGCGGCTAGTCAAGACTGCCCAGCTAGCAGCCGCGAAAAATTATAATTATTTTTCCACCACTTTGACAATTTCGCCGCACAAGCGGGCGGAGATCATCAATAAAATTGGTATCGAGGTTGGCCAACAACACGGCGTCAAATTTTACGCGGCTGATTTTAAAAAAGAAGGTGGTTTTCAAGAGAGTGTGGAGTTATCAGAGAAGCACGGGCTATACCGGCAAAATTATTGCGGCTGTGAGTTTAGTATGAGAAAATAAGCGGATATCTCTCCTTGCCCAAGCCGAAAAACCTGCTACACTAGAAAATACGATAATATAAAACCATGACTAGACTTGCCATTAGAATTCTCATTGTCGCGCTGGCCGTTATTGGTGTCAGCTACGTAGTTTCTGGCATCGCCGTCAGTAATTTCCTGGCAGCGGTGCTGTTTGCTCTCGTTCTGGGATTAGTTAACGCCCTAGTGCGACCAATCGTGAAGTTACTCACTCTACCACTGAAGTGGCTGACGTTTGGGCTGTTTACCTTTGTTATTAATGCCTTGATGTTCTGGCTGGCTTCGCGGTTTGTTTTTGGCGTGCGAGTTGATTCGCTGATCGCTGCTTTTTGGGGAGCGTTGTTGGTTGGGCTGGTCAGCTGGCTAGTCAATCAGGTCTTTAAGAAGAAAAAGAAGAAGAATTAATTATTATGGTACTATTTTCCGCCTTAATATATCTGGTAATCGCGCTAGTTTTAGTGCACTTTGAGGTGTTTGACCTTTCGCTGGCAAAATACGGATTACCGGGTTGGGTGGTAGTTGTTAGCGCTCTACTAATACTTTTTGGCAGCTTAGTTGATATTCCTTTGGCTATTCGGGGACGTGGTCGCCAGAAAAAAAGAGATCTGAAATCACTTTTTTTTGTCAACGGTCGCAAAAAAGCCAGAAAAGGACTTTATCTCAACCTAGGAGGGGCGATTGTTCCTACTATATTTTCCTTTTATCTTTTATCGCAAGTCTCATTGGTGCCGGCCTTGGTCTCTTTATTCATAGTAATAATTTTAGCGAGATTTCTGTCGGGCGTGTCTGCTTTGAAAGGCAATTGGCTCCATCTATCCGCCTTTATCCCTTTGTTGGCTGCCCTTGGCTTGGCATTTTTATTAGTACCAGCCAATCCAGCCGCCGTATTTTATATAGCGGGCACGCTAGGGGCATTGATTGGAGCTGGCCTGTTAAATCTTGATCGTATTGGGGAGGCTCCACTTTTTATTGGTGGCCGCGGCATGTTTCATGGGATTTTTATTGTTAACGTGGTGTTTTTGTTGTTGTAATTTAGAGTGATGGAAAATTATATTTTAATCCACTATGGCGAAATAGGTCTCAAGGGCAAGAACAGGCCTTTTTTTGAGCGCCGGCTAGTGGAAAATATTAAAAAATCTTTATCAGATCAGGGGTTTAATTCAGTCAAAAAGGGCTACGGACGGATTTTAGTAGAGTTGGGGGAAAAATCTGATCGTCGGCAAATCGTTCAGCAGCTGCAACAGGTTTTTGGCATTGTTAATCTGGCGGAAGCAGTCAAGGCGGGTAAAGACATGGAAAATATTAGAAAAACCGCTCTCGAGATCCTACCTAAGTCCAAAACTTTCCGGGTGGCTGCCCGTCGTTCCGATAAAAGCTTCCCGCTCAATTCGCAGCAGATCAATGAACAGCTAGGCGCTCATATTTTAGACAACAGGCCAGAAGTAAAAGTTGATCTCGGCAATCCAGAGGCCACTTTACATTTAGAAATCACTGACCAAGGCATATTTATGTATACACAGAAGTTGTCTGGCCTAGGTGGTCTACCGGTTGGGGTGAGCGGGCGAGTAGTTTCTTTGCTGTCGGCTGGTTTTGATTCACCGGTGGCTAGTTATTTACTGATGAAGCGAGGGGCGCAGGTAATTTTTACTCACTTTCACGCCTATCCGCAAACGGACAAGCGTTCGATTGAAAGTGTAAAGCAAATAACAGAAATATTGAACAAATACCAGTTTAATTCTCAGCTTTATCTAATTCCCTTTCTCGATATCCAAAAAGCGATCTTCAAGGTAGCCACGGCTGATCGGGTGGTGCTTTACCGGCGGATGATGATGCGTATCGCCGAGAAAATCGCCATCCAAGAACAAGCCAAAGCCTTGGTAACTGGCGATAGCTTAGGGCAAGTAGCCTCGCAAACGCTGGAAAATCTCCAGGCTGTCAGTGAAGCGGCCACGCTACCAATTTTACGACCTCTGATTGGCTCCGATAAGCAAGAAATTATTGATCTGGCTCGTCAAATTGGCACGCATGACATCTCTGCTCAGCCCTACGAAGACTGTTGTTCGCTTTTCGTGCCCAAGAGTCCGAATACTAAGGCGAGAATAGACAGTATTAAGAGACAAGAGGAAAAATTGGATATTAGCAGTCTAGTTGAAAAAGCAGTCAATTCTGTTAAGATAGAGATAGTTAATAAATAGAAACAAAATGAAATTTTATCTACTACCAATCACTATTCTGGCTGGCATTTTTTTATGCTTGATCTCAGGCGCTCAAGCCGAAACCAACGCTCCCGGCACGGCTGGCTACGAGCTTTATACGGAAAAAATTCAGAATTTTGACGTGAATATTATTGTTAATGAAGATTCTTCGCTCGAAGTGACGGAAAAGATTGTCTACGACTTCGCTGAATATCAAAAGCACGGCATTTATCGCGACATTCCCTACAAATACAAAGCGCGTGGCGGTCGGTTTTCCGTCAAGCTGAGTGATTTCAAAGTAGTCGACGAAAAGGACACTAGCTATAATTATACGGTCACCAAACAGGGTGACAAAAAGCGGGTTAAAATCGGTGACGCTGATCGTTATGTTTCGGGCGTGCATACTTATCTCATTTCTTACAAAGTCCAGCGCGCGCTTAATTATTTTAACAAGCACGATGAACTTTATTGGAACGCAACAGGTGTGGAATGGCAGGTGCCGATTAATTGGTCGGGGGCAACAATCAAGCTGCCGCAAAATGTTGCCGAAGATCAGCTACAAACTGCTTGTTACACTGGCGTCTATGGTAGCACAGCCAGTAATTGTCAGTTGGAAGTCAAGGAAGGTGGCGAGATAATATTTATCACCGACGGACAACTGCGAGCTTACGAAGGGCTGACAGTCGTGGTGGGTTGGCCGAAGGGAGTGGTTACCAAGCCAGCGTTGCTCCAGCGGACGATTTGGTTTTTGCAAGATAATTATTATTTCTTTTTACCGTTTTTAATTTTCTTGGTAGCTTTTACTTATTGGTGGCTGCGTGGTCGTGATCCCAAAATGCAGGGGGCAGTGGTGGCGGAATATGAAGCTCCCGATGGCTTGGCACCAGCGGAAGTAGGGACAGTCATTGATGGCAAAGCAGATAACAAAGACATCACTGCTCAGCTAATTGACTTGGCTATTCGAGGGTATTTAAAGATTAAGCAGACTGGAATGGGCAAAAAAGACTACCAGTTGATTAAGCTTAAAGAAGCGGACAGCTTAGAGCGTGATTTTGACAAAAAATTAATGGAAGGCTTGTTTGAGGGGCGCAGTGAGGTAGCGATGAAAGACCTGGAAAATATTTTTTACAAGACTATGAATGAGATTGACAAGATGCTTTGCGAGGTTGTGGCTAGCAAAGGCTATTATGCCAAAAATCCTAAGCGAGCTAAGTTTGGTTGTCTATTTATAGCGGGAATGATGTTAGGAATCGGCGCCTTTTTCATAGGTGGTATGGCCGCTAACTTCTTCTTGGGGGCTTCGTTGTTTATTTCCGGGGTTATCATGATTGTTTTCTCTATCTTCATGCCCAAGAGGACTAAAAAAGGCGTAGAAACTTTGCGTCGCGTGATGGGCTTCAAGGAATTTTTAATAGTGACCGAAAAAGAACGCTTGAAATTTCACAATCCGCCCAAGATGGTGCCAGAGATGTTTGAAAAGTTTTTGCCCTATGCCATGGTGCTGGGAGTGGAAGGTAAATGGGCAAAGAATTTTGCCAATATTTATAAACAGCAACCTGATTGGTATGAAGGCTATGGCGGCAGAAGCTTTAGTCCAATATATTTAGCTAGTTCGCTATCAACTTTCTCTAGTCGATCGACGAGCGTGATGACTTCACAGCCTTCAAGTGCCTCCGGCGGCGGTTCCGGGTTTTCCGGTGGCGGCTCTGGCGGGGGTGGAGGCGGCGGAGGGGGAGGGAGTTGGTAAGGGTTAATGCCAATAAAAAACCGCCAGTTTGATACGTGTAACTTAACTAGCGGTAGAGACGTTTTTTCTTGGATGTGCCCTGTTTGCTGTCGAACAACTCAGACAGGGCGACGTAGATGAACAAAATTCCGGCAGAGCCCAAGAAAATTGGAACTGTTACAGAAAGAGTGAGAGCGGAGGCAATTGTTTCCCGATCAGCAAACTGAGGGGTCTGATATATCGTTTCGGTGCTGGCATTCCAGTAAAGATATAGCCCTCCTGACAGAATTGAAAGCATCGCCATAATTCCAACAAACCACGCTTCATCGCGGAATTGATATTTATATATCAATATCAATATTACAGTCCAAAGAGTGATAAATCCGTGTGTTGGCAAGATAATCTTGGTCAACTCGTAAACAAAAACGCTAAGACAAAATAGACCCCAGATGATCATAAAAAAAGTATTGAAGGTACGGAATGTCTTCGCTTTCATAGCTTACTCCTTGAAGGTTCAGGTTTTTCAGAACGCTTCAGTTTAGCTGAAATCTTAAAGTTGTCAATAAGCCAATTAATAATATATCATATGTCACAGTCTAGCTTGGTTAGAGAAAAATTATTTGGAATCGTCTTCGTATTTATTATTGTAATATTTGTTTGGTTTTTTGGTTTTAATAGCGTTCTCGCCGCCTCCCTCATCACCGGCGCTGGTGCTGGCGGAGGTCCCCACGTGCGTAGCTTTACCACTAGTGGAGTAGTAGAGACTAATCCAGATAAGTTGATGGCCTACGCTGAGGATTATCGAGGTGGAGTGAGGATAGCTACCGGAGACATAGATAGTGATGGTGTAGACGAGATAATAACCGGAACAGGAGAGAATGGCGGTCCTCATCTAAGAGTATTTGAGAAAGACGGTACTCAGAGAGGAATAGACTTTTTCCCCTTTGATAACTCTTTTAGAGGAGGCATGGACGTTGCCTCTGGGGACTTTGATGGTGATGGTAAGGAAGATATAGCAGTATCACAGTTTTCCAAGGGTCAGGCCTGGGTAAAAGTATATAAGTACAATAGTGCTAGGACTGTCCTCTTTGAGAAGAACATCTTTGGTAGCCCTGAATGTGGAGCTACGGTAGCGATGGGACAACTGGACTCAGATGCCAGCCAAGAGCTGATAGTGGGGGCGGGAACAGGGTGTGATACCGATGTCCACACTTATGATTACAATAGCAGTAATCTAGAGGGCACCCAAAAACCAATCAGTATCTATGCTTTCACTGGAGGAGTAGATGAGCCCATACGCTCGGGAGTTGATGTAGCTGCTGGAGATATAGACGGTGATGGCAAGGATGAGATAGCTGTTTCCCTACTCAAAGAGAACCTACCCTGGGTACGAATCTTTCGCTACAACTCAGAGCAGACAGAACTAGGAGTATTCAAGGCCTATGGTGACTATACTATCGGCACTAACGTAGAGATGGCTGATATTGACGCTGATGGACTAGCTGAAGTGCTCACCGGAGCTGGACCTGGTGGAGGGCCGCAGATTAGAGCCTTTGAGTATGATGGTACGGTCATTGACACTCTCAACAACTTTTTTGCCTACGATGAGAATTTTCGGGGTGGGGTTGATGTGGGGGTTTGGAATCCTGGTACACAAGCAATGACCCTCGACGAAGTCCAGTATTGGACCTACAACATCCAAGATATAAATACAAGCCGCCAGCGTGAGCAATTAGTTGGCAGTCATTTTGATATGTATGTCTTGGAACCAGTAGTGACTGAGACGGGTGAGGAAAATTTTGCTATTGCTAATCTGGTGCAAGATATTAAGCAATATAATATTGATACGCGGGGAGTGGAGCCATTGGTTTTAGCCTATGTTGATATCGGCCAGACAGAAGATTGGCGTTGGTATTTTGATAATAACTGGGAGGTCGGTGACCCGGAGTGGATTGTCAGTGAAGACCCCGATGGCTGGGAGGGTTGCTCGCCAGTGGCTTATTGGTATGATACTTGGCAGGATATAGTTATAAATGGATATCAAGGTCGCAGTCAGGTGGAAGAATCTCTGCGTCTAGGATTTGACGGGATCTACATGGACTGGGTGGAAGCTTTTAGTGATGAGAGTGTAGTGGCCAAGGCGCAAGTTGACGGGGTTGATCCGGCTAATGAGATGTTTGATTTTATCAATAACATTCGTACTTATGCGCGTCAGACATCAGCCAACGCTAATCCGGATTATCTAGTGGTGGCCCAAAATGCTTCCGACTTATATCAAGAAAATCCGACTCGCTATCAGCAGGTGATTGATGCTATTGCCCTGGAAGGTATCTGGTATGAAGGCACGGGCGGATTTGATAGTTGGGACGATTCGAGTGGATATAATACGCCAACTAATAGTATCTATCACGGCTACACTGAGGAAGTATTGGGCTATCTAGAGCCGATGAAGGGGCGCCTGCCGATTTTTAACGTCGAATACGCCCAGGATTTGGGTGGAAATAATTTTGCTTCCCAAGTTTATAATAGCTTGTCTCCGGCCCACGGCTTTATTCCTTACGCTTCACGGCGGTCGTTGTCGCAGCTGTCAACGACGCCTTATCCGGTAGGGTATGGGGTGGAGGATTATTAAAAAGGCTAGATAGTTTTTGAAAGCAGGGTTGGTTGACCCCGCTTTTTTGTTTAGCACTCTCTCGCTGTGCAAATAAATGCAATTAAGTTGTGGGGATAGTCGATTTTCCCGTTGCCACTCCAGCATGCAAAACTAAACTTTCAACTTAAACGGATTAAAATTAGTCTCCTTATCGTAGTAATCTTCCCCTTCTTTGCGTTTAAGGAAAGCGACGATCTTATAAGTCAAAGGCGTAAACAATACCTCCACTCCCACCTTAAAAATATAGTTAGAAATGATAATAGTCAGCAGTAAGCTATTAGGCAGGATTCCCCAGAAGGCGATTAGGACAAAAATTATGGTATCGATACCTTCGCCGATCAAAGTTGAACCGATCGTTCGTACCCAAAGCTTCTTTCCCTGCATTTTTACCTTTAGCTTAGCCATGATCACGGCGTTGGAGAATTCACCGGCTAGATAGGCAATCAAGCTAGCGATTACTATCCGGACGCTAAGACCAAGAATATTGTCATATGCTTCCTGAAAAGGCCAGTCAGCGGCTGCGGGTAGTTTGCCGACGACAATAAAGACCAGCGACATTACTAGGGCAGAAATAAATCCCAGCCAGATTACTTTACGCGAACGTCGGTAACCATAAACCTCAGTTAGGATATCACCAATGATATAGGCTAGGGGGAAAAGGAGTGTGCCAGCATCAAAAGTGAGAATTTTGAGATCGAGGATCTTAGTGGAAGCAACGTTGGAAATTAACAACACGGCGACAAAAAAAGCAGTCAGAGTATCGAGGTGGCTAAATGATTTTTTAATTTTAGTACCTAACTCGGACATAATTTATTATTAATTGACGTTAGTGGTTATTGTATTACAATATAATGTCTCTGGCAATCTAGGCTGGGAAACGACACTAAGCTCAACGGCTCATCCGAGTGACCCGATCACTCCGAGCTACACTGATTCAGGGTTTTTTATTTCAGCCTTGTTTTCTCCGACGGCCGTCACTCCCACCGATAATTACCAAACCCCCAATTAATCAAGGACTCAACTTCATATTTCGTGTCGGCATAGGAAGGATTACCCATCGTCACGGCGATCACCTCGTTGTCGTAGCTGTCCTTAGCCTTGGTCATCAAGTTATAATGAATTCCCCCCCAAGATGGAGGCAGATAGCCAGTTTTTCCGCCGGTGACGGTAAGGTGGCTGTTAACTAAGCCGTTGGTGTTATTGAAGCTGAGAGATTTTCCACTATTGGTTGTCCAGAAGGCATAGCTTTTAGAAGTAGAGGCTTGTAGCACTTCCATTTTGCGCAGGGCGTATTGGCTGAGCTTAGCGTAGTCGGCGGCCGAAGCTCGATTGCGGTGGTCGAGCCCAGTTGTTTCGACAAATTGGGAGTTGGTCATGCCTAGTTCGGTTGCTTTTTGATTCATACGAGCAACGAAGTCAGTGTCCGAGAGACCAGTAGAGTGAGCGAGAGCTTTAGTGGCGTTGTTTTTGGAGCCGACTAGCGAAGAGTAAAATAGGTCGCGTACTTTCACTCTATCTCCCGGCACGACGTTAAGGTGGCAACCATCAGCGGAGTCAGCTGTGCTAATCATCACTTCGCGGTTGAAATCAGGGTTAGTTTCCAGAAATATAACGGCTGTCATTAGTTTGGTCAAGCTGGCGAGAGGAAGCTTTTCATTGGCGTTTTTTTCAAATAAAATTTGACCGCTTTCATCGTCGATTACCACGGCCGCTCGCGCGTCGGTGGCGATGCCCCAGCTGTCGGTGGTCTTAGTTGGTCCCGGTGCTTGTTTTTCTTCCAGGACGACTAGCTGCGAATAAGGAAAATGAATAGCGGCGCGAGCGTATTTATTTTGCTGATCAATACTGGTCGGAATCCCGTGCCATTGACCAGTAGTACGGCTATAAAAATATATTTGTTTCTGGTTGAGGGAGTCGGATTCGTATTTGAGAGCCAGCCAGATCGGCTTTTCCAGCACCCGTGGTTGTGACATTTCGATGTTGTAGAGGTAGACGTCGCTTACTACCTGTTTATCTGTCGGCAAATCAGGGTACTCAGCCAAATCTTCAAGCTTAATGGTTGATGTTTCAGTGAAAACGTCAGGGCCGATGCCAACGCGAAAATTTTGGTCGGACATTTCAGCAGTATAGCCTTTGACGATAGTGGCAGCATCGAGGTGAGTGCGTTCGGTTTGGGCGAAGGCGGCGTTGGGTAGAAATAAAATTGCTCCAGCAGCAGTTAGTAATATTTTTTTGAGAGTCTCCATTATTTGAGATTATAAGTAGTTAATATTGTGGTTTTGTCGGGGTGACAGACGGCGCTGGTAGTGATTAGATTAATTTCTCTGACTTCTAATTTCCCCCAGTCGGTTGTTTTTAATTCAGCAATCTTGGTTTGAAAACCTTCATTAGGCTCAGTGGTGTAACGACAGATAGTCATGTTACCGAAGACAACGTCAGGTGAAATATATTGCTTGTTGTCGGGAACGCCAGCTTTGGCTAATTCCTTTCGCAACTCTAGCGCCAAATCCCCGAGTGTCTTATTAGAATAAGCACGGATGGACAGGCTAGTGGGTAATTCTAGTAAACCTTTTAGTTTAAAAGTAAAGGAGCTGTGCTGGGACAGTACTTGCTGAAATACTTTTTTCACTTTTTCGATGTCTTCGGTGGTAAATCGAGGCGGAAAGTCAGCTGGGACCGTCCTAATACTTTGGATAGTAACATGTAGTGAGGTCGGTGGGTAATAACATTGCCGATCATCAGCTTGTTTCAGTGGGGCGATAATATTATCGAGGACTGTCTTTTGTAATTCTGGCGGAGGGAAAACTACACTGGTGAGGCAAAGTCGCTGGTCAGCCGCGTAGTCTGCCATAGTTTCGACTAGGGTGACGGTAGTTTCTCTGGCTCGTACTTCTTTTTCGAGCTGTTCAAACGCCTCGTGTTGTTGTTTTTGGTAGTCATTCATAATGAAGCTATTTTAGCATAAAATCAGGCGTCTAATAATAAAAAAAGATCGCCTGGGGTGATAGACGATCGCGATGGTTATAGATTGAGAAGATAAAGGGCAACAGCTCCGAGAGCGACCCCAATGACCTTTTGCCAAGTGATTGCTTCTCCCAAAATTAATTGCGAGCTTGGAACGAGAATGCAGAGAGAGGCAACGGCAATAATGGGGAATATGAGAGAGATATTCCACTTACCTCCCGTCAGCAGGCCTTGGAATACAAGACCCAGGCCGTTAATTAATCCAGCGCTAGCACCGATTAGGAATGATTTCATGGTGGGTAAAGTAAGTCCCCTTGCGACGGATGTAGGAAGCACCAAGCCGGCAGCTCCAAACGAGAGCATTACTGATATCCATTGCGGCGGCAGCTCCGAAAGCCGTGACAAAATTGGGTGAATACTAATACACAGAGTCATTAAAGCACAGTATAAGAAACCTGTCCGATCCATTTTTCCTCCTAGTAAGGTACTGGTTTCTAAAACAGAAATCTAACCAGTCTAGCTCCTTTTAGCGGTTATGTCCAGTAAAAAACAGCTCGGGCGAGCTGCTTGGTAGTAATTAATTTCCACCACTAATTATGACTTTTTGGAGCTATTCGCTGGGTTAATTTTCTTTGCTCGTTCAATAATAGCCAAGCTGTCTACCGAGTTACAAAATTTAATCTTTGCTACATCACTAGTATCAACCCACTTTGGTTCGGCGCCTACTTTTTGCTCATATTCATCAATGTGTTCGGCTGTCAACTTGCCTCCAATAACCTTACACGAGTAGTATATCAAAATTGAGTGAACAAAATTATCAGCAAAGGGTAAACGGAAAAAGGAATCCTGACAGGTGATGATCTCTCCAATCTTGATATCATAACCCGTTTCTTCCTTTACCTCTCTCTTTAAGGTAATCGGGATTATTTCTCCCAGTTCAATTCCTCCACCCGGGAAGTCGTATCCATTTTTATCTTTTATCAGCAGAACCTTCTCTTTTTCTATGATTACGCCATTGACAGATGGCCGGAAGACTAAATCCCGGACTGGTATCTCGTATTTTCCCCCTTTTATATCTCGACAAATTACTATTTTGCTTTCTACCATTGCGAACATTAATAATTTAAAACCCGGCCACATCTTTTCTCTCCCACGTCTGCCAGCGGTCACTAGTTGTGATCATTTTATTAAATGCATCATCGGCATTCTCCTTATATAGAAAATATGATTTATCGGGCTGACTCTGATCAACAATTAGTCCACCGGTAGCTCCATATATTAGAGGTTGCTGTAAATTTTCTTCAGCATCATCATTTTTGGCAATTTCTTCAGATGTTGACCAGTTGTCACCGCCATCTGACGAGCTAGCTATTTTAATAAACATCTCTCCACTGCCACCGCCGTAGCGTGAGACGGTCATTGAATAGAGATATTTCTCACTAACTAGAGAAAAATCGAGAATGTCATTGTCTGTCTGGTAAATTTGCTGCCAAGTCTGACCATTGTCACTCGATTTTAAGACGCCAACAAAAGACAGAATCGAATCATTAGTATATCCGGAAATTGGTCGCAGATAAGTAGATACCGGGCGAGAGACAGCGTAAATTGTACTTTTCTCTACCCGTTCAATCCAAGCTATTTGCTCGGGAGTAACATAATTGGGGAGAACCAAACCCTCTTTCTGATTTGCTAACCGATTGTAGAGCCCGCTGGTCTCATTTTGCAAATCCTGATTAACATTTCTCTGCCACCAGCAAAATCCACCACCCACTGTGGCTGCCGCGATAGATATTGCCAGAGTAATTACCCATAGTTTAGTTTCTTGTGGGCTGTCCTGACTCTGACACATTTTCCGGCCAATGCGCCATCCCAGCAGGGCAAAAAGAAAGGCAATAATAGCTGCCACCACCCAGGGGATAGCGTAAATTATATAAGGGAAAGGACCAGCACCGTGCAAGGGCCTGGTAGCAAAAAGATAAGCCAGGACGGCTACGTGCATTAAATAAACAACAGCGATAAAAACTGGCAAGGCAAAAACAAACGACCAAACAGCTAGACACTTCTTTGATTTCGCCCACGGTTTTTTAGCGATGTCTTTTTGTTTTTGTTGTTGAGTAGGCATGGTTATAAGTTACTGCTTAAATCTTATCATTTATTGACTTTAATTCATATAAAAAAATCGCCTATAGCTAGACGATTTTTATGAGTATGTCGAAGTGGCGGATTTATTCCATTTTGCGGGCAGCCTCAGTAAGAACTACATACATATCGACCAAAGCTTTTTTAAGATCAGCTTTTTTACCAGATAATTCGCCGGCATGTTCGTCTTGCTCAA
>JBDRPV010000027.1:0-2356 GCA_043826745.1 Parcubacteria group bacterium | reverse complement strand
GCTAGATCTCTTGTTAAGCTTGTCCCTTACGGCGTTGATTTTAATTATTATCGCTCCGCTGATTATTCTCTTTATTTACAAGGCCTACATTCTGGGAGCGCTTCTGCTTCTACCGGCATTTCTTTTTATTATCACTCTTTCTATTTTGATTTCTTTCTTGCGAATTCTTGGAAGACTTTATGCCGTTATGGCAGACTTGTCTATCTGGAATTCTATCGAAAAAGCCTACATCCTATTCCGAAAAAATATTTGGCCGATCATGATTATGTCGCTCATTAATTCTGCTGTAGGTATCGCCGTCGGGTTGCCGCTTCTTCTCCTTTTGTTTACTTTCATCCTCGTTGGCATCGCATTGGGACTAGCGATTTATGCCGCCTTTAAACTGATCGGGGTGATAGTTTTCTGCTCTGTTCTTGTTCTTATTTTCCTCGCTATTGCATTCCTCGCGCGCGCGCTTATAGAAGTTTTCTTTCAAACCGTCTGGATATTATTTTTTCAAGAAATCGCCACGCAACCGAAGGCGGAAGAATCTGCCACCGAGCCAGTTTTGGAAAAGATAGTAGAAGCCAAGCCCAGCGAAAGCGTGAACATGACAAAAAGCTAGATTTACTTCAGAAAAAATAAAAATACTCCGCAAGGAGTATTTTTTTGTGGGACCAGAAGGGATCGAACCTTCGACCAAGCGATTATGAGTCGCGCGCTCTACCACTGAGCTATGGTCCCGATGTGGGCGTATCCCGACTCGAACGGGAGACCTCGTCGATGTCAACGACGCGCTCTATCCAACTGAGCTATACACCCGTAAATTTAACGTGGCGCTCCCTGCCTGCCGGCAGGCAGGTAACCAACTGAGCTACAAGCCCAAATTTTTGGCGGGCAAGACTGAGTTGTAAATCCAAAACATATTCATCCTATTTCAAAAAAACCACTTCGTCAATGAAAAATCACTTCTTCTTCCCATGGAAGCTTTTGTGCACTTCTTTTAGCTTTTGATCAGTAATGTGTGTATAAATTTGTGTCGTGGTGATAGAGGAATGCCCCAGCATCGCCTGAACGCTACGGATATCGGCGCCATTCGACAGAAGATCGGTGGCAAAGGAATGGCGAAGTGTGTGCGGATGGACATCTTTCACAATACCGGCCTTGGCGGCATAATATTTCACGATGCGTTGAATCGATCGGGGCGTGAGACGTAGATTATCATCAATTTCACCTTTTTTATTTTCTTTCTTGAATTTATCGGCTGATTTGATATCTCGCACAAACAATGCCGGGTCAATATCAGTCCTCTTCTTTAGATAACTTTCCAAGGCATCCCTGGCCGAATCAGAAATAAAAGTAAGCCGAACCTTGTCACCCTTGCCTCGTACGACAATTTCCTGCGTTTTGAGGTTTAATTTATCTCGATTAATACCAGTGAGCTCGGAGACACGCAGTCCCGCCGAAAACAGAAGCTCCAGGATAGCTCGATCACGAAGCGATTTTTGGTCTTGGCCTTCCGCCGCCGCCAAGATCCGCTCCACCTCCTGCTCTTCCAGAAACTCCACTTCTCGCTGGGAAGTCTTACTGATCTCCACTTTCTCTGCCGGCAAAGCTTCAATATCTCTTTTCGCTAAATATTTCAAAAAACTGCGCAAAGCAATAATATAATAATTTTGGGTAGACTTTTTCAAACTGTTTTCATTCTTATCTTTAAAGCGGTTGAGGAAAATACGATAACTGCGAACTAAATCGTCAGTTATTTCATTTGCTTCAGCTATCTTGGACCAGTCCAAGAAGCGCTTTAAATAGCGGCTATACGCCTCTATTGTCTTGGGCGACTTGCCCCTTTCCACCTCCAGATATTCCAGAAATTGATTTGTCAAATCTCTTAGCTTCATGCTTCCATTCTACATTTTGCGACATAAAAAAACAAATCGCTTTTTCGTGGCTTATTTCAGCCCTAAAAACAACTTGTCCACAGCTTCAATGGCTTATTTAAGCCAAAATACGCCGAAACGGTTTGACGCCGCTCGCTGGTTGAGCTATATTAGTTTGTGTTTTAAAAATTAAGGCTTTGCGCCATGGGTGAAAACACTTTTTCAAAACCCTACCGCTAAAGCCAACGAAAGGCTAACTATATTAGCAAACTGATTATTGGAATATCAAAGGGCTTATTCAAACAAGAAAACCTGAAAAGCCTGGTTACTAATTTTCACGTCTTCCAGAAAAAGGTTATTAATTTTATAAAAGAGCATCGAACCGTCAAGGTGCTTCATTTGTTTCGTTCTTACTCAGCTCTTTTTGTGGTCGTTTCCAGCGCCATCCTTGTTTCCGCCACCAACCTCGCGGCTGGCAAAGAATCCAGCGGCTTTTT
>JBDRPV010000026.1:0-2263 GCA_043826745.1 Parcubacteria group bacterium | reverse complement strand
TGATAACGAATGGGGCTATGCTTATGGCTTGGCCAAAATGGCAGAATATATTGGCGGTAAATTGGAAAAATAAAGGGCTGCACCCTTTGTTTACTCGTTCGTTCGAAAGAACAAAAACAAGTTTTTATTCTTTGCTCACTTACTTCGTAAATAAAGATTAAGAATCTTTGTTTACTCGTTCGTTCGAAAGAACAAAAACAAGTTTTTATTCTTTATTCACTCACTTCGTAAATAAACATATCCAAATGAACCTCAAAACCCTAAAAGATCTTGATGTCAAAAACAAACGCGGATTAGTTCGCGTTGATTTTAATGTGCCCCTTAATGGAGAAAAAGTTATTGATGATACGCGTATTAGAAAAGCTTTGCCGACTATCAATTATTTGCGTGGACAAGGAGCCAAAGTGGTTTTGATGTCACATTTGGGTCGGCCAGATGGTAAGGTGGTGGAAGAATTGCGACTTGATCCGGTGGGGCGGCGCTTAGCAGAGTTAATTGACGATCATGTTTTGACCTTAACTGATTGTGTGGGTGAGGAAGTAAAACGAGCAGTGGACGGCATGGAAGAGGGAGACGTAGTTTTGCTAGAAAATTTGCGATTTTATCCGGGAGAGAAAGAGAACGACAAAGAATTTGCTGGTCAATTAGCTGAGCTAGCTGATGTTTATGTTAATGATGCTTTTGGGGCGGCACATCGCGCCCACGCTTCGACGGAGGGAGTAGCTCATCTTATTCCGGCAGCCGCTGGTCTGTTGCTGGAAAAAGAGATCAGAACTCTTAGCGAGGTGATGGCTAATCCAGCTCGACCCTTCGTGGCCGTGATTGGTGGAGCCAAAATTTCCACTAAAATGGGTGTAATTAATAGACTGCTAGAAAAAACTGATAACCTACTGTTGGGTGGAGGCTTGGCCAACACTATTGTTAAAGCGGCGGGAGTAGAAGTAGGCAAGTCTTTGGTGGAAGAAGAGATAGTAGAGGAAGCAAAAAAAATAAACGGAAAACAGGACGGCAAGCTAAAAATTCCGGTGGATGTGGTTGTGGCTCTGGAAGCTACTAATATTTCTAGAACTCGGATTGCTAATATTAATGACATTAAGCCGGAAGAAGCAATCTTCGATATTGGGGCGGAGACGATCAAAGAGTATGTGGATATTATCCTGAAAGCCAAGACAGTGATTTGGAATGGTCCGATGGGGCTATTTGAGCAAGCAAATTTTGCCAACGGCACTAACAGTGTGGCCAAGGCGGTGGCGGAGGGCGATAATAAGTCAGTTATCGGTGGCGGGGAGACTTTGGAAGCTGTTTCTAAATTAGCTTTAACCGATCGCGTCTCGTTTGTTTCTACTGGCGGAGGGGCGATGCTGGAATTTATGGAAAAAGGTGACTTACCAGCGTTGAAGCCGTTAGAAAAATAAAGTAAGTTTAATAAAATATGCTCAAAATTAAAAAGACGCGCGCCCAAGAAATTATTGATTCCCGCGGCAATCCGACTGTTTTTACTGAAATGTGGTTGGAGGATGGATCATATGGTGAATCGGCGGTGCCTTCGGGTGCTTCGACTGGCATTCATGAGGCCTTAGAACTTCGCGATGGTGATGAAAAGCGTCGGGGTGGCCGGGGGGTGTTAAAAGCCTGCAAAAACGTTAATACTACTATTAATGATGCGGTTGCGGGGAAAGGTTTGAAAGATCAACGCGAACTAGATGAAATGATGATTGAGCTTGACGGCACGGAAAATAAATCGAAATTAGGCGCTAATGCTATTTTAGGCGTGTCGCTGGCTTTCGCGCGGGCGGCGGCAGTTTCACAAGGAGTCGAGTTGTATCAATATTTGGCCGATATCTACGACACTAGTAAGCTGCTCCTACCCCGACCGATGATGAATATTTTAAATGGCGGTGAACACGCTGATAATAAAGTCGATGTTCAGGAATTCATGATTATTCCTGAAGTAGAAGGAATGGCCGAGCGAGTGCGAGTGGGTTGCGAAATATTTCATACTTTGAAAAAAATTCTTAAAGAAGAAAATTATTCGACTGGCGTAGGGGACGAGGGTGGTTTTGCGCCAGAGCTCAAGAGTAACGAAGAAGCTCTGCAGCTTATTATGGAGGCAATCAAGCGAGAAGGGTATAAACCGGGCGAAGACGTAAGCTTAGCTCTTGATGTGGCCGCGTCTTCTTTTTATAAGAAGGAGAGTAATGTTTATTTTTTAGAATCAGAAGGAAAAACTTTGAAAGCTAAGGAGCTAATGAATGTTTATCGA
>JBDRPV010000025.1:0-4590 GCA_043826745.1 Parcubacteria group bacterium | reverse complement strand
TTTCAAGTCTTCATAATTGGGCAAGTCTTGCACTTTACTCACCCCTAAGTGCTTCAAGAAATCAAACGATACCTCATACTCCGATACGCGGGCATCTTTTTCACTATCTTTCTTATTGATCAGCCCCCGCAGAAGCAAATTTCGTAAAATATAGATACAATTTACCCCTCGAATCATCTCCATCTCTGCTCGAGTGATTGGCCCGCGATAAAGAATAATCGTCAAAGTTTCCAAGGCCGCCTTAGAAAGCTCTCCCTGGAGTTCTCGGGTAACCAACTTTTGGACAAATCCGGCATTCTCGGGAGCAGAAACCAACTGCGCACTATCACGCTTGATGGCTATACCAAAGCCCCGCTCAGCTTCTTTATATTCGCTATCAATCTCATCAACTGCCTCCTTGATCTCTTTAGTCTTAGCACTCAAAACATCAGCTAGCTTCTTGTACTTGACTGGCTTACCAGAAATAAAAAGTAGACTTTCAATTTGTGATTTTAGTTTTTTGTTGGACATGAAAATTAGATATTAGATAATAGATTGTAGATCGTAGATTGTAGACTATCTGACATCTATAATCTGTTATCTGAAATCTATTTATACTGACTTCCTAACCTCAATCTCCCCAAATTGCTCGTCCTGAACCACTGACACTAGTCGTTGTTTTATCAATTCCAGTAAAGCCAAAAAAGACACGATCGCTTCTGATTTGTTTTCCGCTCCCGCTAACACACTACTAAATTTACACTGTACCTCCTGAGAAATCAAATTTTGGATTTGTAAAATTTTCTCTTTAACAGAGACGACTTCCTTGATAGTCTCTTCTTGAAGTGATTTAAATTGATCGAGGGCATCTACTAAAGATCCAGCCGCCGCCAACAGATCATCAGTCGTAATATTTCCCGGGTAAAATGTTCGCCGCATGTCAGCTGTTACTGGCCGCTCAAAAGCAACTTGGCCACTGTTGTAGAGAGCCTTAATCTTCTCGGCCGCCTCCCGAAAACGCTTATACTCAACCAATCTAAGCTTTAGATCTTCAATGCTCTCCTCGTCTTCCTCTTCCAACTGAAATTCCGGTAAGAGAGTGCGCGACTTAATTAAAATCAGCTTAGCAGCTATCAGTAAAAAATCAGCTAGTTGAGTAGGATCAATGTTATCCGCCCCCTCTAAATAGTCTAGGTATTGATCCGCCACTTGCGCTAGAGAAACCTCAGCAATATCTAACTTCTCTTTCTCAATCAAGTCGAGTAGCAAATCGAGCGGCCCGGCAAATTTTTCTAATTGGACTTTGTACATAAAAAACTGGACTAAGAATCTTAATCGCCCGTAATATTTCTACTTCTTGTACTGCTTTTCGTAATATTTCTTAAATTCACCTGACTTTATCTTTTCCCACCACCACTTATTATCCTGATACCACTTAATAGTGCGTTCGATTCCTTCGTCAAATTCTACTTCCGCCTGCCAACCTAATTTCTTGATCTTGGCTACATCTACCGCGTATCGCTGATCATGGCCGGGACGGATACCTTCTACCGGCTCAATATAGCTTTCATCCTTGCCACACATCTCGATCGCTTTTTTCGTTATTTCTAAGTTAGTGATCTCTGGGTCATTGTTAGCGCCAACATTGTATATCTCACCAAGCTCGCCCTTGTGCAACACCACGTCTATCGCACTACAGTGATCATCGACATAGAGCCAATCACGAATCTGGGTGCCCCCATCGTAGAGCGGTACTTTCTCGTCTTCTAGTAGATTTGTCACAAAAAGCGGAATGAGCTTCTCCGGATATTGATAGGGACCGTAATTGTTAGTACAGCGAGTAATCAAGACAGGTAGATCAAAAGTGCGCTGTGCCGCCAATACTTGCAAATCTCCTCCGGCCTTCGAAGCTGAATACATAGATGAAGGGTCTAGCCTATCAGTTTCTTTGGAAAAGTCAGGTGCCTCAATATCGCCATAAACCTCGTCGGTGCTAATCTGGATAAAGCGCTCGATCGGCTGCTTATTGTTTTTCATCGCTTCCAGAAGGGTAAAAGTGCCAGCCACGTCTGTTTGGATAAAATCTCCCGGATTGTGTCCAATTGAACGATCAACGTGTGAGTCAGCCGCAAAATTGATGATAACATCAACGTCTTTGACATTTTCGGCCACTTTATCATAATCACAAATGTCACCCTGAACAAATTTATAGTTCGGGCTGTCAGCAATGTCTTTGAGATTATCCAGATTGCCAGCGTAGGTCAGTTTATCATAATTGACAATTTCATAATCCGGATATTTCTTCATCATATAGCGGATGAAGTTGCTGCCGATGAAGCCAGCCCCGCCAGTTACAAATATTTTCATAATGTTATTTAGATATTAGATTATAGATAACAGATTGCGGATTGCGGATTGCTATTTGAAATTTATTTTTTTAATGCTTCTCTAACCCTCTGCGCAATTCTCTCCATCTCTCCTTCCTCATAATCCTTGCTTGGCCAATGTTTCAAGCCGTCACCAGCTTCTCGCGGAATAACGTGAAAATGGACATGATCTACTAGCTGACCAGCTACTTTACCATTATTTAAGCCAATGTTGAAACCGTCTACTCCTAAGCTATCCATCACCACCTGGCCTATTCTCTTCACTACTGGCATCAATTCCTTGAGCTCTTCATCCGGCAAATCAACTAACGTCTCATAATGCTCCTTAGGAATCACCAAGGTATGGCCATAATTAATCGGATTAATATCCAAAAAGGCTAGAACCTGGTCGTCTTCATATACCTTAGTGCTAGGTAACTCACCAGCGATGATTTTGCAGAATATGCAATCAGCCATTGGCATTATTTACTTTTGTCCCAATCGTAACCAATCTTGGGATCATTATAGGGCAGTCGCTCTTCGTCCGGATCATCAACATTATACGGCTCCGTAGTATGGTAAAAAAGCGACACTGGGCGATCACCCAATACCTTATAACCATGCGCTACCCCCACCGGAATCAAAACTAACTGCGGATTACTCTCGTCCGTAATAATCGTCTGCGTCTCGCCCTTGGTCTCTGAATCCTCACGCAAGTCGTGGAGTACTATCTCTGCCTTACCGCTAGCCACAAACCAGAGATCATCTTGCTTCTGGTGCCAGTGGAAAGCCTTAATCGTGCCTGGATGAGCAACAGTGAAGATAGACTGGCCAAATTTACTCATTAGGCCTTCGTCAGCTCGTAATACCTCCATTAGATGCCCGGGCTTCTCCATCGGGTCATCAGTGTCAGAGATATCTTGATGGGCTTTGAGTTCTTTGATTTTTACGCCTTTGATCATTGTTTATTGTTAATTCCCTGCAATTATAGCGAGAAAGGGCAGCAAGGACAAGATGAGATCTCCTTAAATTTATCCGGTAGCAAAATATTTTCCGTTTCAATAATTATCCCCAGAAATTTCCAGTTTCCAACAGATTATAGACGAAAAATATATTGAAGCTATTGTGTTGCCATGCTAAATTTCTGAAGCCAGCGTAAAAAAACAAAGGGCTTTGCCCTTTGTTTACTTGTTCGCTCGAAAGAGCAAAAATAAATTAAATAGGAGGACAAAAAAGATGGATCAAGAGACTAGAAAAGAATTTCGCAAAATAAGCGACGGGTTTAGGAAAATGGCCACGAAAGATGATTTAAAAAATGGATTTGCCAAGATGGCGACAAAGGATGAGCTAAAAAATAGCCTGGAGAAAATGGCTACCAAAGATGATTTAAAAAATGGCTTAGAAAACCTCGCAATTATGGTAAAAGCTGGCTTTGATGATGTAGATAAACGTTTTGATAGCGTAGCAACAAAAGGTGAGCTAAATTCCGCTAAGAAAGATATTAAAGTTGAAATCAATAAGCACAAACTAGAAACACAAGATTTTATTGCTGATAAAGTAGCTGATGTTAAAGGCGAATTAGTATTACTAACCAGAAAAGAAGACAAAAAGCTATACTGTCTAGTAGATAAGCTAGGTAAGAAGAAAGTCATATCGCCAAGAGATATCGCCCAACTGGACAGAATGAAACCATTTCCGCGGACTGTTGCTTAAAAATCGGGTTGGGTAAAACGATAAGCTGCTCACTAGAGCAGTTTTTGGTTAAATTAAAGACCGCCCCGATCTAACCATTTTAGCGAACCCAGTTCTGACTTAGGTGAGCGAAATGGCTACAGTCAGCCAGCTATGAACCCACAAAAAAAGGAGCCGCATAGCAGCGCGGCTTCCTTTCGGGAAGATATATCCTGAGAAATTTTGTCAGAACTTACCTCCTCAGCTGGTAGCCCCTATCGAAAGAGGCTACCTATGAGAAGATTATGACTTTTGCAACCCTCCAACTAAAGATAATTCTTTAGCCTGAGTGGCTGGGACGGCTTGGTACAGCTCTACCGTCTGTTTAACGATATCATCCCAATTGTAATTGATGCTAACATAGTCACGCGCCTTCTCACCCACCTCCTGGACTAACTGAGGATTGGTCAGCAACAACTCTAATTTATACTTTAAATCCTCAACATTACCCGAGGCAAACATATAGCCATGACCAGCGAAAGCTTCAACGTTTTCGGGGATATCACTAACTAGA
>JBDRPV010000024.1:0-2113 GCA_043826745.1 Parcubacteria group bacterium | reverse complement strand
AGTTTGAAAAAGTCTACCCAAAATTATTATATTATTGCTTTGCGCAGTTTTTTGAAATATTTAGCGAAAAGAGATATTGAAACTTTACCAGCAGAGAAAGTGGAGATCAGTAAAACTTCCCAGCGAGAAGTGGAGTTTCTGGAAGAGCAGGAGGTGGAGCGGATCTTGGCGGCAGCGGAAGGCCAAGACCAAAAATCGCTTCGTGATCGAGCTATTCTGGAGCTTCTGTTTTCGGCGGGTCTTCGCGTTTCCGAGCTCACCGGCATTAATCGAGACAAATTAAATCTCAAAACGCAGGAAATTGTGGTGCGAGGCAAGGGTGACAAAGTTCGGCTCACCTTTATTTCCGATTCCGCTCGTGATGCTTTGGAAAGTTATCTAAAGAAGAGGACTGATATTGACCCGGCTTTGTTTGTGCGAGATATCAAATCAGCTGATAAATTTAAGAAAGAAGATAAAAAAGGCGAGATTGATAATAATCTTCGTCTCACGCCCCGATCGATTCAACGTATCGTGAAGTATTATGCCGCCAAGGCCGGTATCGTGAAAGATGTCCATCCGCACACACTTCGCCATTCCTTTGCCACTGATCTTCTGTCGAATGGCGCCGATATCCGTAGCGTTCAGGCGATGCTGGGGCATTCTTCTATTACCACGACGCAAATCTATACACATGTTACTGATCAAAAACTTAAAGAAGTGCACAAAAGCTTCCATGGGAAAAAGAAAAAGTAAATTTTTATAAAAAAACAACCCCCTCCACCAGAATTGGCGAAGGGGGCGAAAAGTATGGGATTACGGGCCGAGAGGATACTTTTTCTCGACCCAACTCCATGCCGGGAGTCCTGCGGATACTACGGCTAAGGCAGCCAGTAGTGCCAACAGGATGGCCAGGATGAACTCCCCGAATACAGCGTTGTTGGCGGCGTCGACGGGATTTCTCCCTTCGGCCACCAACTCCTGATACTTTGCCTCGATGTTTTGAGGCGTGTTATTTTTGTTGGCCATGGTCCCGAGGGTATGGCCAACAATCCGGAACATTACCAGGGTCAGGATGACCCAGACAATCGTGAATACTATTTTTGCAACCTTCTTGTTCATCTCTTCCTCCTTGCGAGCCCTTTTTGGGGCAGTTGGGGTGTCTGAACCTCGAAATAGGTTAGCATAAAAAAACCAAAAAGTCAAGCTTTTTGGCAATGTATGGCTTATATTAAGCAAAAGGTGGTGGGACCAGAAGGGATCGAACCTTCGACCAAGCGATTATGAGTCGCGCGCTCTACCACTGAGCTATGGTCCCGATGTGGGTGTATCCCGACTCGAACGGGAGACC
Organism: Parcubacteria group bacterium; assembly: GCA_043826745.1. Lineage (GTDB taxonomy): Bacteria > Patescibacteriota > JABMPQ01 > JABMPQ01 > JABMPQ01 > JABMPQ01. The sequence goes on along the minus strand of JBDRPV010000024.1, from coordinate 783 downwards.
TCGTCGATGTCAACGACGCGCTCTAACCAACTGAGCTATACACCCAATATAAATTTAATTTGACGCTCCCTGCCTGCCGGCAGGTAACCAATTGAGCTGCAAGCTAAAATTTTTGGCGGGCAAGACTGAGCTAAGCGACCGATACTTGCTAATTATTCTTTAATTTGAAAAATTTGTCTAGTTCTTTGTCATATTCACACTTTCGCTGGGCTTGGTTTCTATCACTTTTTCCAAAATCGGTTCGGTGACAAATTCTTCCGCTTTCGGTTGCGTGGCGATTTCTTGGAAGAAGAATATCCAGACGGCTTGAAAGAAAACTTCTATAAGCGCACGCGCGAGGAATGCAATGGCGAGGAAAATAAGAACAAGAATAGAGCAAAAAACTATCACCCCGATCAGTTTAAAGGCGGCATAAATAGCTAGTCCTAATGCGACGCCAATGAGGATGAAAGTAAACAAAAGAAGAAGAATTGGCAATCCGACGGCGATGCCTACAGCAGAATTTATGAGCGACATAATCATAATCGGCCAAATATTTTTTCGGAATAGAATGTAGGATTTTTCGATAGAATTCCAAATAGACAAGTCTGCCATAACGGCATAAAGTCGTCCAAGGATTCGCAAGAAAGAAATTAAAATAGAGAGAGTGATAATAAAAAGAAATGCCGGGAGAAGCAGAAGCGCTCCCAGAATGTAGGCTTTGTAAATAAAGAGAATAATCAGCGGAGCGATAATAATTAAAATCAACGCCGTAAGGGACAAGCTTAACAAGAGATCTAGCCC
>JBDRPV010000023.1:0-7175 GCA_043826745.1 Parcubacteria group bacterium | reverse complement strand
TTGGAAAATGATGACTGGGTAAAAGGGATTGGTTTTATTAAGCAACAGCTAGAAAAGTTTTTAGAAGATAACAGGGTGAAGGTGATTAAGGCTGTTGGCGAAAAGTTTGATCCCAATTTCCACGAAGCGGTTGAGGAGGTTGCGGCCAAAGGGAAAAAAGGAACAATAGTCGAAGAAGTATTGCGAGGATATAAAATGGACGAGAAAGTAATTAGAGCGGCCAAGGTAAAAGTAGCTAAGTAAATAACTAATAGCTAACTCACTGTTGTTTGCCATTATTGCTTTGGCGAACCCCATTCTGATGTAGGTGAACCAAAGTGATGACGGCAAACAACAGTTTATAAATTGAATAATTAACCAAAAACTATGTCAAAAATCATTGGTATCGATCTCGGTACAACTAACTCATGCATGGCAGTCGTCGAAGGAGGTGAGCCACAAATAATTGAGAACAAGGAAGGCAATCGAACTACTCCATCAATCGTGGCTGTAAAACAAGATGGCGAGCGAGTGGTTGGTCAATTAGCTAAGCGTCAGGCGGTAACAAATCCGGAGAATACTATATTTTCCGTGAAGCGTTTTATTGGTCGCAAATTTTCTGACGCCGAGGTAGAGAAAGACGTTAAAACTTTGCCTTTTAAAATTAAAGAAGGCAAAAACGGTGGGGTAGCGGTTGAAATGAACGGCAAAGACCATGCTCCTCAGGAGATTTCGGCGATGGTATTGCAAAAGTTGAAAGCCGACGCGGAAGAATATCTTGGCGAGGAAGTAAAAGAAGCAACAATTACAGTTCCGGCTTATTTTGATGATGGTCAGCGTCAAGCCACTAAGGATGCTGGTAAGATTGCTGGTTTAGAAGTAAAAAGAATCATTAATGAGCCGACCGCCGCCGCTCTGGCCTACGGTTTTGACAAGAAAAAAGAAGAAAAGATTGTAGTTTATGACTTCGGTGGTGGTACGTTTGATGTTTCTGTCCTGGAAGTCGGTGGTGATACGGTCGAAGTAAAATCAACCAATGGTGATACTCATCTCGGTGGCGATGACTTTGATCAGGTAATTATCAACTGGTTGGTTGATGAATTCAAGAAAGACCAAGGCGTTGATCTTTCACAGGATAAATTGGCCCTGCAGCGCTTGAAAGAAGTAGCGGAGAAGGCCAAGCACGAACTATCTTCTACTCCAGAGACGGAAATCAACGAACCATATATTACGACTGATCAGGCGGGTCCCAAGCATCTTAACTTAAAGTTAACACGAGCTAAACTGGAGGAATTAACGGCTGATCTGGTGCAAAAAACGATCGAGCCGTGTCAAAAAGCGCTTGATGACGCTGGCCTGAAGCCAGCTGACATTAATGAGGTGATTCTAGTTGGTGGCCAAACCAGAATGCCGGCGGTCCAGAAAGCGGTGGAAGATTTCTTTGGCAAAAAGCCCCACAAAGGTATTAATCCCGACGAAGTAGTAGCGATGGGCGCTGCCATTCAGGGCGGGGTACTGCAAGGTGACGTGAAGGACGTCCTTCTATTGGATGTTACTCCTCTTACCCTCGGCCTGGAAACACTGGGTGGTGTGCGTACTCCTTTAATTGAACGCAATACCACGATTCCGGCTACCAAATCGCAAGTGTTCTCCACGGCGGCTGATAATCAACCATCCGTAGAAATTCATGTCCTGCAGGGTGAGCGAGAAATGGCGGCTGATAATAAATCTTTGGGACGATTTATTCTCGACGGTATCCCACCGGCTCCGCGGGGTGTGCCGCAAGTTGAAGTTTCCTTTGACATCGACGCCAATGGTATTCTTAATGTGAAGGCGGTGGATAAAGCTACTAATAAAGAGCAGAGCATTACTATTCAAGGTTCAACTGGTCTTTCCGAAGAAGAAGTGGAGAAAATGAAAAAGGATGCCGAAGCTCATGCTGGTGAAGATAAGAAAAAGAAGGAAAAGATTGAAGTAAAAAACAACGCCGACACCTTAGTATTCTCTACGGAGAAAACTTTAAAAGAAGCGGGGGATAAAGTTGATAAGAAGACCAAAGAAAGTATCGAGAAAAAAGTTGAAGCGTTGAAGAAAATTAAAGATGGTGATGATACTGAGGCGATCAAGAAGGCTTCCGAGGAATTGGGCGAAGAGATTCAGAAAGTCGGTCAGCAAATGTACCAGGCGGCGCAGCAGGAGCAACAGGCAGATGGCAAAAAGGACGATAAAAAAGGCGATAAGAAGTCTGACGAGACAGTGAAGGGTAAAGCGGAGGAAGTGAAGGATGAGAAGAAAGATAAAAAATAAAAATCAGTCATCCACCTGATGTGCCGAAGAAAACCCTTGATCAATCGAGCCGCTCAGCCTCTCAAAATCTTTTTCAGCATATCAGGTCAGCCACTCTAACCCATAAAAATGGAAAAGAAAAAAGAAACTTCTCCGGCTAACTACGCTCTTCTCAAACAAGTAGGGCTGGGAGTAGTGGCCGTTATTGCCTTCATTATTTCCTGGTACTTGAGCTACCGTTTTTTTTATCAGGGAGAGGGGGCTAGTATGTCTATTTGGGGTGGGACTACTGATTTTATCGGTCTATTTGTCGGAATATTTTTAGTAGGGGCAGTAGTCGGGTTGATCGGGATTTTAGTAGAAAAATGGTGGGTGGTAGCGGCTACTTACTTTTTAGCGACGGTATCTTTTTTCATCTTTTTCCCCTTTAAGGTACTATCTGTGGCAGCAGCGTTTTTTTTGCTCATAGTTTTGGTTTTAACATTTTTGAGTATTAAGGAGGAGCGGAAGGTACGAATTAAGGTCAGCGTTTATAAAATTCTGCGGCGAGGTTTCCCGGTGGTGCTGACCATGTTAGCTATCGTGTTAGCGATATCGTACTATGTTTCTTCGGTTGAAGACATAAAAGACAATGGAGTGCAGATTCCCCGTCAATCTTTTGATAGCTCTACGGATGTATTGGAAAGTTATATTGCCAAAGCTTACATTCCCGGTTTTAATAAAAATATGTCGGTTTCCGAAGCGTCATTTCAACTAATGCGCAACGAATTTTCTCAAGAAGGTGCTAGTTGGCGAGAGATGAAAATAGCCAATGACTTAGAAAGCACTTTAGTGGCTGAAGGCGTAGATGTTGATGATAATCAGGCAGTGATGGAGGCAATGCAAGATAATCAAGTGGTGCATGATAAAGCTCTGGAACTTTATCAGGAAACCGAAGCGGATGATAATTTACTGGGCAGTCTTGGTCTGGGGGATGTAACCAGTAATCAGCCCATTATTGATGCGGCTTACAATGCGCTCAATGACAAGATAAATGACTTACTGGGACCGTATCGGAGCATTGTACCGATTGCTTTCGCTGTTACTTTTTTCTTGATGCTGCAATTTTTCACCTTTTTTATTAAGTGGGCAGTATATGGTACGGTCTGGTTGTTATTTATTGCTTTGAAAGCAGTTGGCTTTATTCGAATTATTAAGGTGCCCAAAGAAATAGAAGAAATCAAATTATAATTTATGGCTGAAGATTACTACGACATTTTAGGGGTTTCGCGCGAGTCATCGGACGACGAGATCAAAAAAGCTTATCGCAAAATGGCCCATCAACACCATCCCGACCGGGGTGGCGAGGAGGCCAAGTTCAAAGAAGTCAGCGAGGCTTACCAGGTTTTGTCTGATAAGCAAAAACGATCCCAATACGATCAGTTTGGGGCGACTTTTGATCAGGCGCAGGCTGGGGGCGCTGGTGGTCAAGGCGGAGCGGGCGGTTTTGCCGGTGGACAAAATCCTTTTGGCCAGCAGGGTTTTAATGTAAATATGGATGATATTGATCTGGGCGATATTTTTAGCAGCTTTTTTGGCGGTCGGCAGCGTCAAGCTTCGTCGACGGGGCCGGAGGGCGGTGATGATATTTCAGTGGCTGTGGATATCTCGTTTAAAGATTCAGTCTTTGGCACAGAGCGCGAGCTGGAATTATACAAGCGGGTAAAGTGTGATCATTGTAAAGGCAACGGAGCGGAGCCAGGCACTAAAATTGATACCTGCCAGACTTGTTCCGGCACAGGTCAGATAAGACAGACACGACAAACTATGCTCGGTGCTTTTGCTCAAGTTACCGCTTGTCATGACTGTCAGGGCGAAGGTAAAAAAGCAGAAAAGCCTTGTGGACAGTGTGGCGGTGATGGGCGCACCAAAGAAAATAAAAAGATTAATGTCAAGATACCGGCTGGTATTGCTAGTGGACAGACTATAGAAATAGCGGACGGTGGCGAAGCCGGCTTGCGCGGTGGATCAATTGGCAGTTTATACGTTACCGTGCAAGTAGCTGATCACGAAGTGTTTACCCGGGAAAATTATGATCTTAAGTGCGAGATTCCAATTAGCTTTACTCAAGCGGCGCTGGGTGACAAAATGAATTTGCAAGTATTTGACGATAAGGTAAAAATAGAACTGCCGGCCGGCACTCAAACTGGTAAAACGTTCCGCATTCACAATAAAGGCATTCCTCATTTGCAAGGATCAGGCAAAGGTGACCTGTTAGTTGAGGTTAATATTATCACTCCCGGCAAACTTTCCGGACGGGAAAAAGAATTAATGCAATCACTAGCTGAGGAAAAAGGGGAGAGTTCCGAAGTGAAAAAAGATAAAAAAGGTTTCTGGGATAAGATTTTTGCTTAGTGGATGTTAAGAGTAGCTACAAAGTCTGGATACAGCAAATGTTCAAAAACAAAAAAACATTTCTGCTCATAACCGCTTTTACCTCCGGCATGTCAATCATGGCGCTGGAAATTTCCGCCTCACGCCTGCTGGCGCCCCATTTTGGTACGTCGCTGTTCGTCTGGACTAATATTATTGGGGTAGTGATGATCGCCTTGTCTGCTGGCTACTATTGGGGTGGCAAGTTGGCTGATCGACGGCCGCAAATTAGTCTTTTGTTAAAATTAATATTAACGGCCGGGATAATATTTCTATTTATTCCTTGGTTGATTCAACCTTTGTCGTTTTTGTTTGACTTAGGATTTCTATCTTCAATTTCCGGTTCGGTCTTTATATTTTTTGGCTCATTGCTCGTGACTCTAATTTTATTTGCTTTTCCTTTATCTTTATTAGGAATGGTTAGCCCTTTTATCATTAAACTTTGCTCTCAAGACAATAAACAAATTGGCAATGTAGCTGGGTCAGTGTTCGCTTTGTCGACTGTAGGCAGTATCATTGGTACTTTTTTACCCACACTATGGCTGATCGGAGCAATGGGAACCAAGGCGACTATAACAATTTTTGCCCTAGCTTTGATTGTGATAGCAAGTGTAGGTTTAGTAGGTAAGAAATATTATAAATTGACTTGGTTAATTTTATTAATGATTCCCTTATGGGGAGTTAGTCATTTACCAGTTAAGGCGACGGACGGTTTGGTTTTTGAGGACGAATCAGTTTATCAATATCTGCAGGTTGTTGACGAAGGTAATAAACGCTACCTTATTTACAATGAGGGTGGAGGATTTCAATCAGCGTATTCTAAGGATAAGATTTTGACTGGTATGTATTATGACTATTTTGCCACTCTGCCCTACTTAATTCCTACGGATGAGAAAAGAGTACTAATACTGGGACTAGCTGGGGGGATAATTAGCAAACAACTTGATCACTATTTTGGCAACGAGATAAAAATTGATGGCGTAGAAATTGACGGCAAAGTGATTGCCGCTGCCAATCAATACTTCGATCTGCAAAATGATAGTCTGACTGTTTATAAACAAGACGGTCGAGTATTTTTACAGCAGACCGAAAATAAGTATAACCTGATCATCGTCGATGCCTACCAAAAGCAAATGTATATACCGTGGACATTAACCACTCAAGAATTTTGGCGGGAAGCTAGCGCTAAATTATCGGATCAGGGCTTGGTAGTGATTAATGTTAATGCTTCTTCAAGTAATTCATCTCTACTGCAGGCTATCGCCAATAGTATGGCCAGTATTTTCCCTAATACTTATTTAGCCAAGGCAGGTGACATAGATAGCTGGAATTATATGATAGTTGCTAGTAATCAGGAGTTGGACTGGGATTTTTTGTCAGCTAGTACTGACGATCCAGAGTTGCTGAATATTGCCAATAAGCTTAGTGACAATATACGGGTTTTTGGCTATAATCCAAATCAGACAGTGTTGACTGACGATAAAGCTCCGATTGAATTCATGGTAGACAGCATGATCGTTGGTTATTATTTAGATTATCAATAATAGATGGTTGGGGTTTGCGTAATTAGCGATATGTATTATAATAAAAAGCAGAGACAAGTAATTAAGGAGAAAAACAAAAATGGAAATTGCAGCAGCAAGTGAGGCTAGCGGTATGCTGGCGGGCTTGAATTGGGCCGCACCAACTTGGGATCTATTTATTTTACTATTTTTTGTAGCTGCGGGAGTTCTCTATGGATTTACTCTCGGTCGGGCGCGAGTGTTGTTTGTTTTAATGAGTTTGTATATCGGTTTAGCTATTTCTACTAATTTACCTTTTATTAACGAGGAAAGTTCACAGCGGCTTGGTTTTGGTTCTGTTTCTTTTTTACAGATAGCCGTTTTCCTAGTTTGTGTGGTGGGAGTATTCCTCTTGTTTGCGCGGGTGGGAGCCTTGTCTACTTTTTCCTCGGGAGCGGGGATTGTATCAGTGATTATCTTTAGTTTTTTGCAAGTTGGCTTGTTGATTAGTACGATTCTAACATTCCTGCCGGCCGAGGCGATGGCGTCACTGGGACCTTTTACTAAGACTTTATTTGCTTCCGATAATACTAGATTTTTATGGATGGTGGCGCCACTGGTAGCTATGTTTTTCATGAAAAAAGGCAGTAGTGAATAGTTCTACTTAGGGGTGGGCTATAATTGGCGATACCCTTGCCAGCTACTTGCTTTTTTGTTAGGGTTTGGCTATTACTAGACTACAATCTGGGGTGTTAGCCCCGCTGGCGCGGGCTAAACTCAGCCGGTAGAGCAGTCCCGCTGTGCGGGAAAGGTCACCGGTACGTAATTGTTTAAAAATTAGTTGTAAAATGAGGGGTGTTAGCTCAGCCGGTAGAGCAGTCCCGCTGTGCGGGAAAGGTCACCGGTACGTAATTGTTTAAAAATTAGTTGTAAAATGAGGGGTGTTAGCTCAGCCGGTAGAGCAGTCCCGCTGTGCGGGAAAGGTCACCGGTACGT
>JBDRPV010000022.1:0-4006 GCA_043826745.1 Parcubacteria group bacterium | reverse complement strand
AGCGATGAAAGAAGTGTCTTGTAAGGTGCGTGGAGTGCGCGAGCATGGTAAATCACGGGTGGCCAATAACCTTTTTACTTATGGCTGGAAGACGACAGCTATTATTGTGCGCGCCTTGCGTGATTATAAGCCGTTGAAGTTTTTTGGAGCAATTGGGGCTGTCATTTTCCTAATAGGTATAGTTTTATTTATCTTTGTTTTTGTCCACTGGTGTCAGACTGGCGGCACTTCTCCCTACCAAAGTATATTAACTGGTAGCGCGGTGGCTTTGATATTAGGGTTTTTACTTTGGATCTTGGCTTTGGTGGCTGATATGTTAGGTCGGCAACGTGATATTCAAGAGGAAGTTCTTTACTATCAGAAAAAAAGGTTATATGAGCAATGAAAATACTTTTTATTACCAGAACATATCCGCCAGTTACGGGAGGAATGGAAAATCTCAGTTATCAGGTAACTAGTAATTTTTCTAAGGTTGCTGATACATTTATTATTGCCAATAAGAGAGGTAAGAAAAACTTACCTTTTTTTATTCCTTGGGCTTTGATTAAGGGGGTGATTTTAGCTCGGGAAGTGGACGTGGTTCATATTGGTGATCCAGTTTTATCAATTATTGGCTGGGTAATCAAAAAATTATCTAAAAAGCCAGTGGCGGTTACTTTGCACGGGTTAGATATTACCTATCAGTCAAAAATCTATCAATTCTATCTTAAGCATTTCGGCAAAAAATTTGATCGCTATATTTGTATTAGTCGCCAAACAGAAACAGAAGCTAAAAATAACGGTTTCCCTAATACTGTCATTGTTCCGATCGGCATTGATTTGCCCAAGGCTGTTGAGCGATCCCGAGGCGATTTGGAGAAGATATTGAAAACCGATTTATCACAGAAAAAAGTTCTACTAACAGTCGGCCGGTTAGTCAAAAGGAAGGGTGTACAATGGTTCATCGAGAATGTCCTGTCAGGCTTAGAGAAAAATGTGGTTTACGTTATTGTCGGCGACGGTGAGGATAAAGAAAAAATATTGCAAGCAGCTGACAAACAAAGAGTGGCCGATCGAATATTTGCCTTAGGGAGAATATCCGATAAAGAGCTAAAGGCTATATATAGTAACTCTGACGTTTTTGTTATGCCTAATATTAAGGTTTCAGGTGATATGGAGGGCTTTGGGATAGTGGCACTTGAAGCGGCCGCTTATAAACTACCAGTAGTCGCTGCCGATCTAGAAGGTATCAAGGATGCTGTCCAGGATCAGCGCAATGGTTTGTTGGTGACATCACATGATGCCCCCAAATATTTGCAGACCATAAATTCTTTATTAGCTGATGACGGCACTAGATTGCAATTTGGTCGTGATGCCCGGCAGTTTGTCAAAGATAATTACAGTTGGGACACTATTGTCCAAAAGTATCAGCAAGTTTTTCAGGATTTAATCCCGAAGTCATGAAACTAACAGTTGTTGCCAGCCAAAGCTTAGAGAGCTCAACGATGGTAGGACGGATCATTCCTCTGCTGCTAGAGCTGAAGAGGCAATTTGGTATCAAGAGTGAGATTGTTGCTCTTCATCATGATTATAAAAGGACTGACAAGAAGGTATTTGAGCAGGATGGCTTGGCGGTAAAATACGTCGGCCAGATGGCGGTAGTTAAAAAGGAGGGTGGTAGCAAAGAATATCGGTCAGGAGTTAAACTCATTGCCACGGTTGTGTGGTCATCTTTAAAAATATTTGGAAGTTTACTTCGTTCTAAGAGTAATATTATTTATGTTGTTAAACCCCACCCGCAGAATTTGTTGCCAGCAATATTGGTAAAATTGCTTAGGCGTAAAAAAATAGTCTTAGATTCTGATGATTTGGAAGTTGAAGCTAATAAGACTCAAAGTAAATTGCAGCGTCGCGTGTTGAAGTTCACCGAAAAGCTAGGAGTAAAATTTAGTGTCGCTATCATCACTTGCTCCCCTTTCTTAAGTAAACATTATCAGGGATTGGGAATGCCGGCCAATAAAATATTTTATATTCCTACCGGTCTCGATGATATTAGTAAGGATAAAATATTATTTAGCCGCGCCGGATTTTTACAAAAACATAATCTGAAGCCTGATACTAAAATAATTCTCTACTGTGGTAGTTTAAGTATCAGCTCTGGTCATCGGCTAGATATTTTATTAAAATCACTAAGCATTTTAGTCAAGGATCTCGAACAAGTGGTGTTAGTACTAGCTGGTTCGGGCGAAGATCGGAAATACTTAGAGGATTTGGCTAAAAAGCTAAAAGTAGCTGATAAAATAATCTTTTATGGTCGTTATCAGTCAGCCGAAACTCGTTCTCTAATAGAATTAGCAAATGTGGTAGTAGATCCGGTTGATGATAGTCTTACCAATAGAGCCAAGTCTTCATCACGAGTGGTGCAGGCTCTCTATTTGAATAAGCCAGTGGTCACGTCAAATGTAGGTGTTAGGAAAGAATTGCTACAGGGCTTGGGTACCATGGCCAAGCCTGATAATCCAGTTGATTTGGCGCGTGTTTTGAAGTTGGTCATGACTGACCAGCAGCTAGCGGATGAGTTTTTAGTTGGTCACGATCGTGTTAAACTTATGCAGTGGTCACAGTTAGCGCCGAAGGTTAAAAAAGTTCTCGAAAAAGTTGGATGAAAATGAATAAACGTTTAATAAATTTAATAATTATCCTCTTAGCTGGGCTAACTTTTCTGGTTCGCTTGATCCCCGCTATCGCCCAAGGATTTGCCGCTGCCGGTGATTCTTATATGGCTGTTTTGTGGTCACGCATTATTGATAAAACTGGCTCAATCCCCGATTATGTTGCTATTGCCGAGTATTGGGGGAAGCCGGGTGATATCTATTTTACGCCTAATCTTCACATCATCTTGGAAGTTACTCACTTGCTGACTGGTTTGTCTTTTTCTCACTCAGTCATTTTTCTTTCTCTACTGGTTGGCTGTGTTATCCCAATTTTACTTTTTGCTATTGCCCGCCTAAAAAATACTAAGTTAGCCTTAATTGTATTTTTACTAGCAAGTGCTGGCTTAGGGCGATCACTGCGCTATTTTACGGAGCCTGGCTATCACTTTCAAAATTTATTTGGTGATTTAATTATAGTTTTTCTAGTCTATTTATTCTTCGCCTTCTTGCAGCAGCTTAAAAAAGCTCAGGGGAATAAACGCCTTATTCTCTATCTGGCTCTGACTCTACTGACTGTAAATTCTTTGTTATTTTATCACCAGCTCAGCTCTTTTATTGGCTTAATAATACTGGGTGTAATGTTTCTGGTGTCTTTGAGTGATAACGTGATTCGGCAAAAGATATTACGTTGGCGCAATATTTTAGTATTTTTATTGGCCGGCCTGTTTTTTGCGGTGGCATTACTGTTTACTGGCTACGAATCCACCATATTTCAATTATTTGGCAAAGTTGAACCCGATAACAGTCTTTATAAATTAATGCGGTCGTGGGAGCTTTATCCACAATTACTGGGAAATGATTTTGTTGTTTATGCAGGCATGTTGGGGCTAATTATTTTAATAGGCCGACTGATTTATTTGATCAGAAATAAAAAACCGTATCTATTTGAAGTTATTATTTTAGCCTGGCTGTTAGTGCCTTTGATTCTTTCCAAAGCTCCCCTGCTATATATTAAGCTACTGCCGATGCGTCTTTTCTGGTATATTGGTTATCCGCTAGTCGTTGTAGCGGCCTATGGCTTATATTATTTAATAAAACAAATTCGCTGGAGGGCTGTCATTGTTCCTCTGTTGATTATTACTTTTTTTGTAATTTCTTTTTCTTCTTTATTCAAACAGACTGAGCAAGAACAGGAACAAGAAGATAACTTCTATGGGGCGGATTCATCTTATACTAGTGAAGTCCAGGAACTCAATAAGTGGCTGCTGGCTAATGTGGCCACCGAAGATGTTATCTATCTTGATGTTTTTAATTATAAAAGCTTAATTTGGACTTGGAGTGATGTGATTCCGGAGAAGAAAGTTTATATAAAA
>JBDRPV010000021.1:0-16196 GCA_043826745.1 Parcubacteria group bacterium | reverse complement strand
GGAATTGTCTTAGTACCGCCATTTCTGGCTTATCCGAAAGAATATCGGGGCGGGGTTAATATTACCGTGGCTGATCTGCAAGGTACTAATCTAGAGCAGGAAATTATCACTTCTCCCATGAACGGGCGGGCTCACGTCCGTATCTTTGACCGAAGTGGCGAGGTCATTTCTTCTTTCTTCGCTCGGGAGCAATCATTTCAAGGTAATACTATTGTCAAGGTAGCTAATCTAGATGGTTCCGACCAAAATGCTGGCGATCTTGAGATTATTGTTCTTTGTTCAGATGGAGTTCTTAAGGTCTTTAATAAGGAGGGAGAGGAAATTATGCCTCCCACGCAAACATTCTTACCTTATTTGCAAGATTTGTCGAGTAATGGCAGCTTATCTTTCTTCGACTTAGGAGTAGCTGATATTGAAAACAACAATGGCGCTAAAGAGGTTATTGTTTCCGATCGCAATTCTATTATGATTTATGGCAAAGATAGAGAAACGCAAAAGATTAAACAAATTACGCCCGCTATTATGCCATTTTCTGTCAATACTAGGGACCATAATCAAGGGGTAGTTTTTTCCGCTGGCGATCTTGATGGTGCCGGAGAGGAACAGGGGATAGTAGTTGGTTCTCAGCACGGTTCTAGTCTTATCCAATTTTTTAACAAAGATGGTCGCAAGATCAAACCCGATTTTTATGCCTATGATCCCAATTATACCGGAGGCATAGATCTTATTGTTTCCGACTTAGATGGTACTGATAATTCAGCTGAGATTGTTACTGTTGCTCAAACTCATTCCGCTCACATCAGAATATTTAATAAGGAAGGTCAGCCGGTTACTGAAGGCTTTATGGCTTATCCGGAGCATACAAATGGCCGCACCAAAATTACGGCTGCCAATTTAAACAATGACGAAAACCAGGGTGGCTCAACCAAAAAGAATATCTTGGTTTCTCCCACGGCCGGGTCAACCCAAAATCGTTTCTTCTCTAAGGATTCCCGGCTACTCAATCCGGGTTGGTATTTGCTAGGCACAGGAGAGGAAATAGATATAGCCCAAACCTTAGCCAGTCGGTATCGACTTCCTTTGGAATAAAACGTAAAGTTTTCGCTGGGATGGAAAAGATGAATTAATAGCTGGGTTATGAGGATTAATATGACTCAGCTTTTTTATTCTTTCTTGTTCTCTTATTCTTAATCTGTTAAAATTATCCAAAGTAAGGGTTTCCCCTTCGCTTTTTTATTGCTATGTATCTCGAGAAAGTCGAAATCCAAGGTTTTAAATCATTTGCGCCGAAAACGACGGTGTTGTTTGATCGTGGTGTCACGGCCGTGGTTGGACCCAATGGATCGGGCAAGAGTAATGTCGCCGATGCCATTCGTTGGGTGATGGGCGAGCAGAGCATGAAGACTTTGCGGGGCAAACGAGCCGAGGACATTATTTTTTCCGGTACCAACAAGAAAGCCCGACTGGGTATGGCCGAGGTTTCTTTGTATTTGAACAATGAAGACAGTCAGATGCCAGTTGATGATCCGCAAGTGGTCATCACTCGTCGTTTGTATCGCGATGGCAATGGTGAGTATTTGCTTAATAAGAGTAAAGTGCGTTTATTTGACATTCAGGAATTGTTGGCTAAATCTGGTTTTGGTCAGAAGACCTATAGCGTGATTGGACAAGGGATGATTGATGCAATTCTACGGGCGGGACCCAAAGAGCGCCAGGAAATGTTTGAAGAAGCAGCTGGCGTGAAACATCTTCAATTGAAGAAAAATATTAGCATCAATAAATTAGGACGGACTAGGGATAATCTAGATCGGGCGGGGGATTTGTTGGCCGAGATCACTCCGCGGCGCAATTCGTTGCAGCGACAAGCTCGCAAGGCAGAGAAAAAGGATCAAGTGCAACAGGATTTACGAGAATTACAGCAAGAATATTTTAACCATGGCTGGAACCAGAATAAAAAACGGCAAGCAGAAGTTCGCGCCGAAGTTACCAAGCTGGCTCAGCAAGAAAGTGAGATCATCAAGAAAATTGAAGAAATTGAGCGGGCGATTAATAAGGCCGAGCAAGGCATTGATTACCACCAAGAGGATGAGCAACGGGAGAAGTTGGATGCCTTAAATAACCAGAGCAATGATAATAAGCAGCAGCTAGCAATTACCGCTGGACGGATTGAGGTGGAAGAAGAAAGGGACACCCAAGTTGATGTGCGGAGTCTACGGCAGCGACAGAAAATGATTAAAGCCAATGTCAATAGCTACCAGGAACAGATCGAAGCTCTCCAGCGAGAAAAGGAAAGTGTTGCTAGTAGCCTGCAGGAAGCAGAACAAAAATTAGCTAGAATCTCTGGTCAGGTTACTGATTTAGAACAGCAGTTGCGTGATAAACAAAGGCAGACTGGTAAATTAGATGATGAAAATATTAAAGCTAGCCTAAAAGAATTATTCGCCAAACAAAATTCTTTTCTCGAAGAGCTGAAAACTTGTGATAATCTAGAAAAATTAGAATCTCTACGTGATCGAGCCGCGTCGTTACAAGTCGAACTTAACCAAGCCCTACAACCTTTACTGGAAGGGGATAGTGAGGGGGCAGCTGAGGCGGCTGAGTTGCAGAAAATCCAAGCCCAGATCAATTCTTTGCTAGCCGAAAAGGAAAAATTAGATGGCAGTGTTAGCCAGTATAATATCAAAGTGGCCGTCAAAGAAACGAAGAGTAATACTATTAGCGAAGCATTAGCGATCCAACAAAAAGAGCTAGTTGAGTTGGAACAGAAGATCGAAGAAGCGGTGGCTGGCGGTGATCAAGAAAATACGGAGCTGACCAAATTGAAAGCAGCTAAAACTGAGTGGGAAAATAAACAGGCAGGTTTAGAAGCTGAGATCAAGAAGTTGAACGAGAAGTTGCAGCAAGAGCGGGAAGCCAAAAAAGAACAGCGTCAGCAGCTATTTGCCCACGAACAGGAATATCGAAATAAACAAGAAGAATTAAATCAGGTTCGCCAAGATAAAAGTGCGGGCGAGATTAAGCAGGCCAAGGTGGATAATGAAAAAGAGTTACTGCTGGACGAAATCAGAGATAATACTGGAGCCGAGGAATATACGGATTTATTGGCGGAATTTGTTAATAATCCGCTAACCATGGAAGAGACGCGGACTCAGGAGCTACAGGACAAAATCCGGAAACTACGACAACAATTAATTAAAATTGGTGAGATTGATCCAGCTGTTGTTGAGGAATATAAAGAGTGCAACGAACGTTTTGAATTCTTGACTAGCCAAAGAAGTGATTTAGAAGAAGCAATAAAGTCTTTGGGTAAAATTATTGCTGAGCTTGATGGGACAGTCAAGCAAAAATTTGAAGTTGCTTTTAAAAATATTAATCAGCATTTTCAAAAATACTTTGCTGTTCTCTTCGGTGGTGGCAAGGCCAAGTTGGTGAAAACTAGAATTACAGTGCGCCAGCCGGCCGAGGAGAGTGAGGAAGGTAATGAGGAACAGTTGGATGAAGAAAATAAAGCAGGACTCAAAACAGAAGAAATCATTGATATCAAGGCGACACCGCCAGGTAAAAAGCTACGCGAGCTCAGCATGCTTTCCGGTGGGGAGCGGGCACTGACCTCAATCGCGTTGCTATTTGCCATTATTACTAATAATCCGGCACCGTTTCTGGTCTTAGATGAAGTAGACGCTGCCCTTGACGAGTCGAACACGGGACGCTATGCTGATATAGTAGCTTCACTGGCTAAAAAGTCTCAGTTTATTGTCATAACCCACAATCGAGAAACAATGCGTCGCTCGAATCTGCTTTACGGAGTGACAATGGAAGAAAGTGGAGTGTCGAAGTTATTGTCAGTCAAATTAGATAATTTAGAGTAAATAATAAAATTATGTTAAAAATCCGTTTAACCAGGACTGGTCGTAAAAACCAACCTCTCTACCGAGTGGTTTTAGCTGAACATGCTCGACCGGTGAAGGGAAAGTTCATTGAAGTTTTGGGCGTGTATGATCCGCGAGGCAAGCAGGGTGAACCTAAGTTAGAGGCTGAACGTATCAAGTATTGGCTTGGGCAGGGAGCTCAAGTGTCTCCGCGAGTGGCTAGCATTTTGTTGAAGGCTGGTGTTGTTAAGGGTGACGAGACAACTGTCGCACAAGCTCTCAAGGAGCTAGCGCAAAAGAAGGCTGCCATGAGGAAGCCAAAGAAGGAAGAGGAGGAATCGAAGGAGGGTGGTGACAAGGGAGCTGTGCCAGCTGAGAGCAAGGAAGAGGTTAAACCAGCGGAAGAAGCTAAACCGGCCGAGGAGAAAGAAGGGCCTAAAGTTGAGGCCAAGGATGAGAAAAAAGATGAGTCCAAGCCAGTGCCGGTTGCAGACAAAAAAGAGGAGAAAAAGCCAGAGCCAAAGGATAAAAAGGAAGCTCCCGAAAAAGCCGAACCAACTAAAACAGAAGATAAAAAAGAAGAAAAACCCGCCGAAGAATCAAAGCCGTCTACAGACAAGGAAAAAGAAGCTAAATAGATTTAGAACAAATTTATGGCTGGCATTCCGGAGGGAGGAAGTCCTCCTCCTGACCAACTAGAAGAAATGAGCGTGAATTCGGAGGGGTCGGCTGCACCTGGCGGCGAGGAAGTTGAAGATTCAGCTCAGCCTGAAGAAAAACGGGAGCATGAATTTTCCCCGGAATTTTGGGGTAGATGTAATGATGTCATGCAGTGGTTTGAGGGGAGGGATTTGAAATCAGAAGAAGCTGCTTTAATAAAAGATCTGGATGAGGTAGAAAGAATAATCACCGAAAGAAAACGTAGACCCGGGAAAGTAAAATCTGCCGCTGGTAGGGTTATGCGAGATAGATCTGGTAGATTGGAAGCAATTGGTTTAAAAGATGATTCTTGGGAAAGCACTATAGCTCATGAATTTGTTCACGCTTTTTATGAGGATGATGTTGTTGATACACACACAGGCAAAGAAATCTTCGGTGCCGTACAGTTGAATTATGTACTTTATGGAGAGTATCGGAGATTTCGGGAATCAATTATATCTGGAGAAGATAGATTTACTGCTGCAGACCAGGAAAGGGAGTGGAGAGCGCAGGATGATGATTATCACGGTGATTATTATATGAGGCCGGGGGAAACTCTTTCCCATTTAATTGAAACTTATTATTCATACAGTCAAAAACAAGATACAGATCGGGATAGCTATACTATAGATGACTCTTCTGGCGACATAACACTTGATTATTATGCCTGTGGTGATTCAGCCGGGAATGTAAGCAGATTATTAGAACTTTTTGAGCGAACAATACAGGGAAAATACAACCCTGGTTTTAGAATGGGCAGACTGAATGAATTTTGTGACCACGTAGAAGAAAGAGCCAGGGCTGACTCGCTGGGCAGTAAAATTAATGTATTAGCAAACGACATGGGTGGTTATATTTCTGGCCTTGTGTACGATTTAGAAATCCCGTTTTCCGAATTAAGCGATGAGCAAACCGAGGCAATGAAAGATTATATTACAGAATGGATCCGTTTAAAAAAATTAGGGGCAGATGGAGAACGTGCTAGAGAAATAGAACAGGCCATCGTAGATGAAAATTATCTAGAGTGGTTTGGGATAAATGGAGAAGATTACAGTGGAGAAGCAAGTGTGTTAGAGCTGATTGCAGCCCGTCTTGACGTTGCCATCCCAGACGATTTACCTGAAATGATTAGCTTTGAGGAATGGAAAGCAAGACCAGAGCTACGTGAACATTATTGGTATATTACAGCCTGGAGGCTGGAGAATAGGTTGGACATGTATTTAAAAGGAACTGGGGCTTCTGCGTTTGACCAACTTTCTATTGATTATCAAGACTATAAAGAAGCTGTAACTAAGTACAAAGAATTCGCTGGTCACTCAGCAGTCAATGAAGGTGAGATGGAGCAATTCGCCATAAGTCAAGAACAGAGGATTGATGCTCTCTGGGAGCAGGTATCACAAAAATTTTCTGTGTGATGATGAAACAAATCACTTTTTCAAAAAACATAATTTACAAAAATAATTTTTATTGCTATAATGGGAGTGTAGTAATGAATAGTTATCCCAGAGCCTAATGGCTCCGGGAAAGCAGGTCGACCAACTCGTTCGTTTATAATGAGTTATCTAAAAGTAAACTGTTTATTGCTGCTCGTAGATTAGAAGTAATTAATTAGAAAAGAATGGCAGAAGAAAAGAACTTAGATCTAGAATTTGTCGAGTACGTTGTTAAAGCCTTAGTCGACAATCCAGACAAGGTTAAAGCTGAGCGTACAATTGACGAAATGGGAGTATTAATCTCTCTACACGTTGATTCAGCTGACATGGGTCAAGTCATTGGCCGTCAAGGTCAAACCGCTAAGTCAATCAGAACCTTACTCAAGGTAGTTGGTGCTAAGAGCAATGCTCGCGTCAACTTGAAAATCATTGAGCCTGAAGGTTCTACGCGACCTTCTAAGCCAGCGGCAACTGCTGCACCCGCCGCAGTTGAAGAGGATGCAACTGACGTGGTAGAGGATCTCAAATTGTAAACTAGTAATTTTTGCCCCGCCCGCCGGTTTACGTGCCGCCAGGCATGTAGACAGGCTCGTCGGGGTTTACATAGTGCAAAAGCCGTGGTACGTTTTGTTGGCCACGGTTTTTGTTTTTAAAAAAATATGCTTCAATTTGACATCCTCACAATTTTTCCCGAGATGTTTCCTGGCTATTTGAACGAAAGCATTATCGGACGGGCGCAAAAAAAGAAGCTGGTGAAAATTAACACGCATAATTTTCGCGACTACGCGACTGATAAACATAAGACAGTTGATGATTCTCCTTATGGTGGGGGACCGGGAATGGTGTTGAAAGTTGAGCCGATATTTAGGTGTCTGCAGAAAATCACACGGGCGAAAAAAAAGAAGCGCAAGATTATATTATTAACTCCGCAAGGAAAAACATTTGATCAACCCATGGCACGGAGATTTTCGAAGTTAGATCAAATAGTTTTAATCTGTGGTCGCTATGAGGGGTTTGATGAGCGAGTGCGGAAGTTAGTTGATGAGCAAGTTTCAATCGGTGATTATGTGTTGACTGGTGGCGAACTCCCAGCTATGACGATTGTTGATACAGTGACTCGGTTGGTGCCGGGAGTAGTTGGTCAGGAGGCTTCACTAACAGAAGAGACTTTTGCTAAAAAAGGCTACGTTGAATATCCGCAATATACGCGGCCAGAAACATTTAAATGTAAAGTTCGTCAACAGAAGGCGGAAACTTTAAAAGTGCCGCCGGTTTTATTGTCTGGGGACCATAAGAAAATTGGAGAGTGGCGGGAGAAGCGAGCCAAGAAGCGATAATAAATAAAATGTGCACAAAGTGTTTACGAAATGTTCATTTTGGATCCTATTCGCCTTGACACTTTTTCACCCCTCACGTAGTATGGGTATTACATGTGCCGGACAGATCTTTAACAATCATAAGGTGATATAAGGTGTGATTCATTTTTCCAAATGGATCACTACAAGACAGCGTCAATTCTTAAGTTATAAAACACATTGTCTAGTTTCTGGCGTCAAGCCAGCAGCTAGTTTTACCCTTTTTACTAAGAGTTTGATCCTGGCTCAGGCTGAACGCTGGCGGCGCGCCTAACACATGCAAGTCTATCTCGCTTCGGCGGGAGGCAAACGGGTGAGTAACACTTTGGTAACCTGCTCTCGACTTGGGCATAACTCCGCGAAAGCGGTGCTAATACCCAATAGACATGGGGGGACGACAAGTCATTCCCATGCAAAGATTTATCGGTCGAGAAGGGGCCTAAGGCCTATCAGCTTGTTGGTAAGGTAATGGCTTACCAAGGCTATGACGGGTAGCTGGTCTGAGAGGATGATCAGTCACATCGGCACTGAGATACGGGCCGGACTCCTACGGGAGGCAGCAGTGAGGAATTTTGCACAATGGGGGAAACCCTGATGCAGCGACGCCGCGTGATCGAAGAAGCCCCTCGGGGTGTAAAGATCTTTTCTAGAGGATGATTTTGACAGTACTCTAGGAATAAGCAACGGCTAACTTCGTGCCAGCAGCCGCGGTAATACGAAGGTTGCAAGCGTTATCCGGAATCATTGGGCGTAAAGCGTCTGTAGGTTATTTTGTAAGTCTTTTGTTAAATCCCAGTGCTCAACATTGGGACCGCAGGAGATACTACAAGAATTGAGGAAGACAGGGGTAGATGGAATTCCCGGTGTAGCAGTGAAATGCGTTAATATCGGGAGGAACACCACTAGCGAAAGCAGTCTACTAGGTCTTTCCTGACACTGAGAGACGAAAGCGTGGGTAGCGAAGGGGATTAGATACCCCCGTAGTCCACGCCGTAAACGATGGATATTAGGTATGGGGAGAGTCGACCCTTTCCGTACCGTAGCTAACGCGTTAAATATCCCGCCTGGGAAGTACGGTCGCAAGACTAAAACTTAAAGGAATTGACGGGGACCCGCACAAGCGGTGGAGCATGTGGTTTAATTCGACAATAAGCGAAGAACCTTACCAGGGCTTGACTTCTAGGAAGCCTTTCGAAAGAAAGATGTGCCTTCGGGAACCTAGAATCAGGTGTTGCATGGCTGTCGTCAGTTCGTGGCGTGAGCTGTACGGTTAAGTCCGGAAACGAGCGTAACCCCTGTTCTGTGTTATATTTTTCACAGAAGACTGCCGGCGTATAGTCGGAGGAAGGTGGGGACGACGTCAAGTCAGCATGACCCTTTGATGCCCTGGGCGACACACGTGCTACAATGGCTAGTACAAAAGGACGCGAAGCCGCGAGGTGGAGCTAATCCTAGCAAAACTAGTCTCAGTTCGGATTGGAGTCTGCAACTCGACTCCATGAAGTTGGAATCGCTAGTAATCGTAGGTCAGCCACACTACGGTGAATACGTTCTCGGGTCTTGTACAAATAAATTGCGCCTTCCCATAATATTATTTACCAGGTTAAAATCCTGGCTAGAGTAGATAAGACTTTAGAAGCGAAATGACATCCTCCAGCGGTGACGCTCGGAGCGAGAAGGGTCAAAGTAGCATTCTTCAGCTTGAATCTTAAACGACTTTAAAACATAGCGACCCTCCGTACAAATGGGGAAGCTACTTATCAAAATATGTTTTAGAGTATGTGGGATCGAGATGAAGGAGAAAGACAATGTTATGACGAAGGGAGATCTAATTTTGAATTTTAATTATATGCGCAGTGAGTGAGTGCCAAGCAAAATTTATTTTGCTTGGCCGAGCGAACAAGCAAACAAAGAGCGAAGCTCTTTATACTGTTGTATAATTAGAGAAGGTGGCAGTGTGAACTAACACCGAGTAGAAATTAGAAGTCTGCTGATGTCATAGTACCCCGCTCAGACCCCGATAAAATCGGGGCAGGTCGGAGGAAGGACTGAAACTAACCTTACTAAATGGTAAAGAAGCTACAACCTTGGTATATTGTAGGATTTGTGGAAGGAGAAGGATGTTTCGCGATAAATATCTCGAAACATAAAACCAAAAAAATCCGTCGCGATGCCTGGTTGAGCTTCGAAATAGAATTACGAGGGGACGATAAACCGATTTTAGAGAGCATTCAAAAATATTTCGGTTGTGGAAATATCTATGAACTGAATTATGACCGTTATGGCTGGATGCCTCATGCGAAGTATCATCTCCGTGGACTAGACAATATCCGCCGGATATTAATTCCTTTCTTTAGGAAGTACAAGCTGCAGGGCAAAAAGAGCAAAGATTTTAAATTGTTCTGCCGGGCAGCCGAGGTGTTTGCTAAGAAGGAGCATCTCACTAAAGAAGGGATAGCTAAGCTGGAAGATATTAGGAAGTTCATGAACAGAAGAAGACCATTTAAGAGTTAGGCGTTCGCTAGGGTGCGGGAAAACCGCGTGTCCAGCGAGGATAGAGACATTCGATCTCAGAACACCGCCCGTCATGTCAAGCGAGTTGGTAGTACCCGAAACTCCCTGCTTCGGTAGGGGACTACGGTAAGACCAGCGAGAGGGGCAAAGTCGTAACAAGGCACGCGTAGCGGAAGCTGTGCGTGGATCACCTCCTTTCTAGGGAGAAATCTGGAGATATTAATTTATCTTGCAGATATTGGTCGTTAATCTTGTATGATTAGTTTGGCGCTGTTGGTATCACCTTTTGATTGTTAGAGATATCAGAGTAGTATATAATAGTTGAGAGTAGGAAAGCTGCTCTTAGCTATTTTTGTTTAAGGTAATGTCTGCCGCGGGCGATTAGCTCAGTTGGTTAGAGCGCGTCACTGATAATGACGAGGTCCCAGGTTCGAATCCTGGATCGCCCACCAGTAAAAATATATATTAAAAAGCAAGGTTTGTAGCCTTGCTTTTTGGTAAATAAAGATTAAGAATCTTTGATTACTTGCTCATTCAACCAAACAAAAATAAGTTTTTGTTTGGTATTTATTCACTGCGTAAATAAAAAAGCTGCCTTCCTCACGAGAGAAAGACAGCAGGTGCGAGGTTGGTTAGCTGGGGGGGAGATTTTCCCGATAGTTTCTTGTTAGCACTCCCAGGATGAGGCTTGTGATGAAAAATATTGAGCCTACTACGCCAATGGCGATTGGCGTGTGGCTTCCGATGTAGGCATTTTCCACCGCCATCATTGTCATCTTGCCCCAGCCGATCAGGTTTAGCACACTGGTCAACCACCAGTAGGCTGGACTGGCGACTCTGTATGGGTGCCATGATACACCTCCCAGAGACAGTAGCAGGTGGGGCATAACAGTCATCAAGGTGCCAACGATAACAAACAGGAAGCCAAATATGATTGGACCTACTTCAAACATGTGTCTCTCCTTCGAACAGGTTGTTTTTAAAACTGAAATTACATGTTAGTATGCATAAGCCATATTGTCAAGCTTCAAGGATCGGATTCAAATAGACTTGCTTTAAAACCAATTCCCTCAATTCCCGAAAAATATTTCCCGACATCTTCTTGCCATTCCCTAAAGCTATGCTATACTCTCCTTAGCCACATAAGTGGTCATTTTAAACATTAATTAAAACACATACCCTCTGATTGCCAGTTCCTGCCCCGCTATGCCCCGATTTGACCTGCCGGCCGGCAGGCAGGTCGGGACAGGTCGGGGTTATTAGGCAAACTGACGAGGGTAGGGGAGTAAAAGGAAAAACATGAAGGAAATTACAATGAGTGACCTATTGAAAGTGGGCGCCCATTTTGGCCACCAGACAGCGCGCTGGAATCCCAAGATGAAGTCTTACATTTTTAGTGATCGGGACGGCATTCACATTATTGATGTGCGCCAGACAGTCACCAAATTAAAAAAGGCGCTAGAGTATGTTACTAAAGTAACTAAAGATGGCGGCAAAGTGCTTTTTGTGGGGACCAAGAAACAAGCCAAGGATTTAACCAAGCAGGCGGCGGAAGATTGTGCTATGCCCTATGTCACGGAACGTTGGCTAGGTGGAACTTTCACTAATTTTGGGATAATCAAGAAGCAAATTAAGAAACTGGTTGAATACGAAGAAAAAGAAAAATCGGACGAGTTCACGCAGTACACCAAGAAAGAACAAATTGAATTTCGCAAAGAGAAAGAGCGTTTGATGCACAATGTTGGTGGTTTAAGAAAATTGGATAAATTGCCGGAGTGTGTTTTTATTACTGATATTGTGGGTGATAAATTAGCGGTTAAAGAAGCGCGTAGTGCTGGCATTCCAATCGTTGCTTTAGTCGACACCAATGGTGATCCTAATTTAGTCGATTATATTATCCCCACTAATGATGATGCTATTAAGGTGATTGAAATGATGACAAAAACGCTAGCAGAAACAGTCAAAGCAAATTATCATGAAAAGGCTAAACCAGAAGAGCGGCAGATTACCAAAGCGAAAAAAGCCCCAACTAAAAAATAAGGAACAAAATAAATGGCGATAAGTATTAAAGATATCAAAGTATTGCGAGCTAGAACCAAGGCTCCGATGATGGATTGTCGGAAAGCTCTTGAGGAAAATGACAGTGATTTCGATCAGGCGGTAGAGTGGTTGAGAAAGAAAGGAGCATTGCTCGCTGCCAAGAAAGCTGATCGTGATGCCAGCGAAGGCGTAATTGCTTCCTACGTGCATTCTAATGATAAGATTGGCGTTCTTCTCGAGCTGAATTGTGAAACTGATTTTGTGGCTCGTAATAAGGAATTCAAGGAACTGGCTCGGGAAATCGCGATGCAAGTAGCGGCTTCTAACCCACTGTATGTTAAGCCGGATGATGTACCAGAGGAAGAATTAGCTAACGAGAAAGAAGTCATTAAAGAAATGTTCAAGAAAGAAAAGAAGCCCCAGGAAATTCTCGATAAGATCGCCGAAGGGAAGCTCAACAAGTTTAAAGAAGAAATTAGTTTAACTAAGCAACCGCTAGTGAAAAATCCAGATATGACTGTCGAAGAATTAATTTCTGAGAAAACAATGAAGCTAGGTGAGAAGATGGAGATCAAGCGATTTGTGCGGTATGAAATATAAATAGCAGGTTATAGAACTATTGTGAATATTTTTTAAATAGCCCCTAACACCTATGTCCAAACCTGCCTACAAACGTGTCATGCTCAAACTTTCCGGTGAAGCCCTACTGGGAAAACAAGATTACGGCGTTGATGCCGAAGTGGTAAAGAATTTTTGCCAGCAGTTGATTGAAATCAATGAAATGGGGGTGGCCGTGGCCGTGGAGATTGGTGGTGGTAATATTTATCGCTGGCGTGATGCTCAAGCTGGTATTTCTCGTGAAGTAGCGGATCTAATGGGTATCATGGGATCAGTAATGAATGCCTTAAATTTTTCCGATATTGGCGGAGAAAAGATAGAAGCTTTAAGCTCGTTATCAGTCCCAGCTGCCCTCAATGATTATACTATTAGAAAAGCTAATAAGTATCTGGCTGCTGGAAAAGTTGTTGTGATTGGTGGAGGGACTGGCGATCAATTTTCTACCACTGATACTGGTGCTGCCCTACACGCTTTGCAATTAGGCTGCGAAGTTGTTCTGAAGGGCACCAATGTTGACGGGATTTACGACAGTGATCCTCAGGAAAATCCCCAAGCCCAGAAGTATGATCAACTTACCTACGATGAAGCACTTAAGAAAAAGTTAAATGCCATGGATATGACTGCTTTTGCTCTCTGCCGTGAGAATAATTTACCGATGGTCGTATTCGATGTGTTGGCAGAGGGGAATCTTAAGAAAGTGGTTTTGGGAGAGAAGATTGGCACTAAAGTAGAGAAGTAAATTGCTAATTCTGTCCTGAACCTGTCGAAGGGCTATGGTTTGACAGGCTCACCATAAAATAATGATCTATCCATGAAAATAGCTGGCATTCGTTTCCACGAACAGGATAAAATATATGATTTTGACCAAGGTGATTTCACTTTGACAAAAGGCGATAAGGTAATCGTCGAAACTGAACAAGGAGTTGAAGCGGGCACGATCATGTATTGTAATCAGGATGTTGCCGACGATAAATCTGATGCTGATTATAAGCCGATTGTTCGTAAGGCGACCACGACTGATCTAGACAAAATTGAGAGTTACCGTGGGCGAAGCGAAGAGGCCATGGAAGCTTGTCGGGGCTATTTGAAGGAACTGAAATTAGCCATGAAGTTGGCAGATGTTCACTTTGCCTTTGATGGCTCGAAGGTGACGGTTTTTTTCACCGCCGAGGAAAGAGTAGACTTTCGCGAGCTAGTCAAGAAATTAACTCGTCATTTTCAGAAATCAGTCCGCTTGCAACAGGTAGGCGCGCGTGATGCAGCCGGAATAGTAGGTGGCTATGGTGTTTGTGGCCGACAGATTTGTTGCCACGGTTTTTTACAGGAATTTCAAAGTATCACTGCCGATACAGTAAAAGTGCAGCAAGTAGCTCAGGGCAATGAGAAGATATCAGGTGCTTGTGGTCGTTTAATGTGCTGTATGGCCTTTGAGGCTAAACATTATCAGGAAGCAGCTCAAGAAATGCCTATTTTAGGGCAAGTAGTTCGTACCAGCAAGGGCGGGGGTAAGGTAGTGTCTCGGAATTTACTTAATAGAACTGTGAATGTTACCTTTGCCGAAGGAGATAATGCAACTTTTTCTTTAACAGAAATTAAGTGGTAGGAGAATAGATTTTAGATGGTAGATTGCAGATCATTAGAAATCTATAATCTATAATCTATAATCTAATATTTATGTTTGATTACATTCCCCAAACAATTGTCGTAGTGGCGTTGCTTATTATTATCGCGGTGGTAGCTCGCAAAGCTTCCAAGACGGCTAAAGTTAAGGAAGGAGATTTGCCGAGGAAAGAAAATAAGGAATGGAGGTTGATTAAGCAGAGCCTAAAGATGTTTGCGCATAAAGTTAAACAACTTAGCGTGCGATTTTGCCGGCTAGCTACTTTTCGAGCCAGGGAAGTTAGGCAAGAAGTAAAACAGAAAGCTAAAGCCCTGCCGGCCAAGCAGGATGAAGCAGAGTTATCGCAACTGGCCGAAGACAAGCCAACTGCCGTAGAATCCGCTCCCGCCGCTAACGCTGATGAAATTGTCGATTTACTGGAAAAAGCATCTGGGTATTTTGGTAAGGGTGATTTCGAACAAGCTGAGAAAATATATATTGAAATAATTGCCAAAGACCCGAAAAATTTTCGGGCTTATAAAGGTCTAGGTAAAATATACAAGCGGCAGCGGAATTTTGTTGACGCTCGCAAGTCGTTTGAGCAAGTTTTCAAGATAGAGCCTAACGAGGAAGAAACAAAGAAGGAGTTGGCGGAGATTAAAGAGTTGGAATAAGCAGTAGCGAGTCGCTGTAGTCCCGCCTTGACAGGACAGGTTCAGTCGGCGAAGCGTCCCGATGGACATCGGGAAGGTCAAAGGTTCCAATTGATTAACGTATGGTAGTGCCGTTGTAGCTCAATTGGCAGAGCGACTCCATGGTAAGGAGTAGGTACGCGGTTCGAATCCGCGCAACGGCTTAGGCTATATCAATATTAGAATGGAGGGCTAATATTATGGCAAATTTGCCAATTGAACGGTTAAAATCTTTGTATTATCAGAAAGGCTACAGTGCTCGTGAGGTCGGTGAAGAACTTGGTGTTTCTATGGATGTGGTGTATAAGTTCATGAGGAAACATGATCTTCGACGACGGGATTTATATGAAATGAATAAAGTACTGTTTGCTCGAAAGCCGTTATCCTTTACAATCAAAGAAATTCTAACAGCGGAAGAAGAGAAGTTAAAGATTGCCGGCATAATGTTGTATTGGGCGGAGGGAGCAAAGGCGTCTAGTAAGTGCAAAAGAATCGATTTTGCTAATAGTGATGTCGCCATGATCGAACTTTTTCTCTGTTTTCTGAGAACAATATGCGGCGTTGATGAAAAACGCTTACGAATACTTATTTATTGTTATGCAAATCAAGACCTAGAAAATATAGAACAATATTGGTCGAATGTAACCGATATTCCACTGTCGCAGTTTACCAAACCATATGTAAGGAAAGATTATTCAATGAAAAATGGCCGAGAAATGAAATATGGGCTAGCACATGTTAGATATAGTGATAAGAAATTACTAGGACTAATGCAAAACTGGACCGATGATTACGTGCACGAGGTGATCTAAATCTGGGTGGATAGCAAAGTGGACAAACGCACGACACTGTAAATGTCGCGCCTTCGGGCTACGGAGGTTCGAATCCTCCTCCACCCATTTATAAAAATATGATTGAAAAGCTCAATATTCTTGAGCTTTATGTGCCTGTCCTGCCGCCCTAGCTCAGTGGCTAGAGCAACTGTTTTGTAAACAGTAGGTCGTGGGTTCGAATCCCACGGGCGGCTTAGGTAGTAGTAAACAGATAGCCGGTCGTCCCGATCAAACCTGCTTGCCGGTAGGCAGGTCGGGATCGTCGGCTTTTTTTGCGCAAAAAAAATTCGGCGCATTTGACTATTGCAAATTAGGGTTTGCATAATAGTCAGGACATGCTATAAGTGAGGGTTCTCGGGTTAGGGAAATTGGCTGAAATTAGCGATTATTAAGCATAATAGCTTATAATGGACCCCATAATTCAGACAGTATGGTAGGATACAAAAAACTAAGAAAAAACTATGGAAAACACCATACGAAAAGTGCATCCACCAGCCCTTAAAGCCAAGGTGGTCATGGAAGCAATCAAGGAAATCAAAACCA